>JBAZDV010000052.1:0-6598 GCA_041654195.1 Candidatus Methanomethylophilaceae archaeon
CTTCTTATCTAGTATTTTCCACATGATGAAATCTTTCATATGTGTAAACTGGAAGGTTGGCGTCTTTCCCTTGAAAACCGGCATCTCTGTAAGGGCAACATCCTTTAGAACTACCAGAGGAGCAATCTTGTCAAAATAGACCCCGGTTGGTTTTACCGTGTACCAAAGATTGATCCTTTCCACATGCTGAGTAGCAATTGCAGTTTGAATCGCTATCATGTGCATGTACTGGAAAGGTCCAGTGCTTATGAAATGCAACTCCATAAAAACCTCGAAAAAAAAATAACTACTCCGGGCTATCCGGAGTAAATTCGGCGTTGAGGGTATCACCCAGCTTCGAAGTGCCGAACAGTTCATCAGCTCCATCCTTGTCGGGGCCACTGACCGTCACTACGACCTTGTAAGCCAGATCATCGATGATCATGGTTGCTGTGGCTTTGGTGACAAATGCCAGCTTTTTCTTTCCGTCTCCCTGCAGCTTAGTGGGTTTAGGTCCACTTTCGAGTATTTGCATTTCAAGTGCCAACTGGAACCCACTCCGATCCGAGTTTTTCTACCTTCGGGATGTTGATCATAGCCGGCATCCAATCTGGGTCTTTATCCAGTTTGGCCCTTTGAATCCGAGAGCCAGTGAAGTAATGAATCTTGTACTCGGTGACTAGACCGTCTGCAGTCTGTCGAGACCTGCGCTTACCAGTTTCTCGGATGGCAATATCGATCACGCCGGTATTGGCGATCTTCAGAGCTGCCTGGCGAGGTGACCTCCCAGTGAACTTGCCAATATCCTCATGGCTAGCATTCAGCAGCATGTAATTCCGCTTCTCAGGAGGAGCTAAGGGTGGACGAGCCCTATGGGGCTCCGTCTTGAAGGCCTTCTTTTTCCCGTCCTTTCCCTTAACAGATTTCTTTCCCTCAGTTGCAGGTGCGGCCTTGACTATGGGTGCCTTAGTAGCTACGGGTTTCTTGGTAACTACAGGCTTGGTTGCAGCCTTTGCTGGGGCTTTCTTTATCGTTACGGTTTCCGGGGCTACGGAAACTTTACCAGCGTTAGCGATTGCTGGTTTTTTCGGCGTTTTCTTAGGCTTAGCCATTCTTACTCCTCAGCCTGGCTAGATTCCAACCAGGCCCGAATCTGTCTGCCAGTATCCTCACTGATCGTGAAATATGGCGTGTCAGAGAATACCATCGTCCTATCCTTTGTGACCTGGGCCACATGGCTCGCTTGGTCGATTTCAAGGGCAATGGATACCTCATATTCTATGCCATCCCTGAAGATGATTCCCATTCCGACTTTCTTGGGCGCTGTGCCCTTGTCAGTCTTCTCAAGGGTATGCTCCATCTTGGACCTTGCCGTGAGAATCACATGCATGGAGCATGTCTGGATCTTCTCAATCAGCTTGGCATGCAGGGGCGTTACATCCTTCCAAGCAGTGTAGCTGTTACCGGACCTGCTGGCTGCAGTAATCTTGGTATGCAAGTCCAACAGGCCACCATCAGCCGTCCATGCGTGGGTTAGTGAATCGATGATCATTACTTTTATGCCGGCCTTCTCAGCCATATCCATGGCTTGGATGTATCGGGCGACCGTGTAAGGAGCCTGCAGGGTGATCGTCTTATACTTGCCGATCTTTACCCCGTCAACTACAGTACCGACATACAGTGCTCCTGATTTGTTCTCCGTATCCAAGATACAGATCTCGCCCCAGGAGTCACACAGGCCGCGGGCCAGGAGCAATGCACCCAGCGTCTTACCTCCACCGGAGGGAGACGAGATCATGATCTTGATGTAAGCCATCTCTCTGGCTGCATCCTCCATGACCAGCTCACCAGGGGCCGCCTGGGGGGCCTTGGGGGGTACGGCTGGGGCAGACTTAGACTTGGACAGATCCTTCTTGGGGGGAGCTGCAACCTTGCCGTCCATAACGTCATCCAGTGATGGTTCATCTTCCTCAGTTGCATCGGGTTCTGCAGCCATTGGCTCATCAGGCGGATCTACTTTAGGAGCCGCTTTCTTGCCCCCAATGGTAGCGCTTGCTGCAGCGTCCATGGCCTTTTTAGAGTTACCAAGGGCGTTCTTACCAAGTGGCACAATCTTTTCTCCAGGGACAGCCACTCCGGTCTTTGCTGCGGCCTCTTTGGCTCGCTGTGCGATCCCATAGGCAGCCGTACCTGGGATTGCCTCGGCTGGCAACGGGGCCTCGGGTTCAGGGGCCGGTGCTATCTTATCATTGGCTGTCTTTTTGCCGCCCTTGGTCTTATCAGGCTTGGTGAAGTGAGCTGGGGGCTTATTTGACTGCGGTGGGCAAGTTCTGCCCAGGCTATCTACCTCGGCATCTTCCTCGGCTGCTGGGTTTTTGGTTGTTGGCTCTGCAGGAGGCTTAGCGGTAGATTTTTTGTTTACGGGTAGTGTTTCTTCTTCCTCCTCCTCCCCCTCTTCATTGTGCGCTTCAATAGCGCTCTTTAGGGCTCCCTTGAAGTGCTTATTGATCTTGATCAGGGACGAAATCATGACATCATCCTCTTCATCCGTTGGACTGATCTTGAGGAACTTGATCTCATTTTCTCCCAACTGTTGGAATCCCAAAGTGCCATACGGTGTCTGAATTACCGCGCTCTCTTCGTCAACTTCTGCGGTATAGCCGAATTTTTCTGCATAATCGGCTGCAAATTCATTTAGAAAGTCTTGCATAACGCCTCCTTATTTTATGTATGGGTCAAGTGTTTTCGCAACACTTGGGCCGAATTCTCGAACCATTTGCATCACGAGAATGGCTGCCCAGTGCTTACCAGCTCGAACCCCGAGACAGAAAGCTCTCTGTTCTCCGGGGGTCATGCCGGCCAGGAGGATGGTTTCGAAATCCCCCACGGTTCCAGCACTGTTGGCCATTTTAGCCATTCGTTCTTCGACCCACTGAGCGTCCTTATCAGGAAGCTCCATTGTGTTATGTTCGGCTGGCTTGTTTGCTTCATACAGTTCGTTGAACTTATCTTGGAAACTCATTCAGGTGCTTCCTGTAGTGCATTTTCTGGACCAAGCAGATCTGCAATCCAAGCCAGTGTATCCTGCTCATGCTTGATGATCGGTAGTGTCCGAGCCCTCATGTTGATAAGAGTCTGTGCCATGATGCTTCTCTGTAAGAGAACCCCTCTCATGATGCCCATTTTGACTGCTGGAGACAGGTCAGACCATCTCTCCAGAATGTCATCGATGTTATTGATCTCGGAGACGATCTTCTTGTACTCGTTTGCAATCGCGTCGAAGTCCTGACGTGAGAGGCCCAGGGTTCTCATGATGACGTTATCGGTGTCGATGTACTCCTTGGTTTCCTCAATGAAGGTGTTGTAGTCCTCGCCAGCTATAATCATTGTGGGTGTATTCTGATCTGGACCGGTTTGGCCGTCCTCTCCCGTGACCTTTTCAGGCCTGGCGATTGCCAGTACCCCAGCCATGATGAGCATATCCACATAGGCTGTTGAGTTCTCAAGCATTTTTTCGGAATCCCCTGGGGTAGCCGGATTTCCGGGCATGAGCATTACTTCAATATTTTGTCGAGGAACTTTGAAGTCGGGCTTGATACCCAAGAAGCGAGTCATTGGTATCTGATCATCATACATGGATGCGATTACATCCAATACCTTCTGTTTATTTCCGGACATTGTTTCAGTCTCCCAAATATTTACGATTAGTTATTACTGCTTTCGGTTATTTCTATTTAAAGTTTGTGGTGAGTTGTTACAACTATCGAAATTACAGCTTGAGTGTTGTCTCCAGATCATCCTCCGTTTTTTCAAAGCTTTTTCCGTATTCTGTCCATCCTCGTTTTGCGGCAAAACGATCACAGGCTTCGGAGGCTATCTTACCATCATCAAACTCACCTACCCGAAAATGTCTGCCCTTATGAATAACAGTTGCAATCATCCCAACCTTCCGGCCACGCGAATCATGGACTCAATCAATTCTGCCCAGGTGATGGAAAACTTCTCAGACACTGAAGCATTTTCACCTTGAGCTTCGATAACTAGCCCATTCGTATCCGCCATGACCTTCAAAGCAATCTCATCGTTACCTTCATCGTATAATCGCTCTTCTTTCATACTTTTACAACCTCTCGCTTGATATGCTTTTCATGCCATTCTTTGAAACTCTTAATCGGCTTACTGGCCCGCTTCTGGGCAGACTGATAGGCTTTGAACGGTTTGGCAAATTCCTCCACCCACTCACGGCCCGGCATGCAACCATGCTCCTTGATGCATTCACTTCCGACACCTCTCGCGATGGAAATCTCATCAGTCAGTGATCTACCACAATACCAGCATGTTGTTATTCCATTCCCGCCTGGTTTAAATCCGGGCAGACCTTCGACAACTCGACCATCTTTCACTAAGACCCGCTTTACATTTAAACCAAAAATATCAATCAGTTACATCACCACCTCTCAGTTTATCGCAACAATTTAAGACATTTTTCAAAGACCTCTCATACTTAGACCATTTAGCAAGCGATCTAGGTGAATCTGATATACTGACAGTGATTTTATCATTTATTACATAACCTGGTATGAACCAAACGTGTTCTGGAATTAGGTCTTTTCTACTTTTAACTGCTAACAATAGAAAATCAGTAGCTGATTTGTTTTTTCTTATTTGAAATATCCAGCGATCATTGTCTGGTTCATGGTGATTCCTACACGACGACTTGGCATCTATCCTATGGCCTTTTGGGCAGTCATAATCGTAGCCGGGATTTCCATTCGGCATCCTTTTAAAACCAGGAAACTCGTGTGAGAGAATGGTTTCCGCTATCACGCAACCTAGATATGCAGAACATGATTTGTTTTCGGATGCCGGTTTTGCCCCATGCCGATAAGTATATTCACGACTAAATTTTTTTACTCTTTCTGGATGAGTTTTTGCCCAAACACGACATGCTGCATATGCTTTTTTTGAATTACTTTTGCGCCATGTTGACACCCTAGCTGTTATACATGTTCTACAATGACTAGACGGTTTCCCTATTTGTGGACCAGATTTCCGAATATAGAATTCGGTCAAAGGCTTATCAGTATCACACCCATTACAATGCTTGGTTTCCAATGTCATCACCTAGTAACGGTTTGCTACATATTTAAAAGTTGTGATGAGTCTCTCATACCGTTTCGTACCTCTTTATGGGCGTGTACGGATCGTTCGTCCTAAAAACAACACAGATGCCCCAAAGTTTGAGCATCCTACGCATGGCAGGTTTTCTAAAATGGTAAGACGAATCAAATCGCCCACGAATGTCCCTGACCACGTAATTCAGCTTATATCTCGGTCTCATGCATCCAACCCCTGGTTAGAATGTCCAGCAGCCGCGGAAAGGCGGGCATCGGGTTCCTGCTAAGGAGGGAAAGGTACCCGGTTCCTGAGGAAACCACGGCTGTATCTGGTCCTAAAAAATTTAAGGTTGGATCTCCTTTAATAAGCCATCAAATCGCGTTATTAGATCTCTACCTTTAATCGTCAACATATAAGTAGCCCTCCCATCCTTTTCCATCGAGACGAATCCCTTTTTAACCAACGGGGGCATTAAGTCCTTAAACTGCGTTTGGTTTATATGTGCCATTTTACACATATCTGTCATAGTGCTGCCATCTGCAGCCATCATTAGATCTCGAATTATGTCATATTGTGATCGCATATTTCCTCCTGGCATGCCCTTAGCACATCATGAATCTTGACAGCATCCGGGCAATAACTGTTTAGTATCATCCTGGCTGCCTCGTCAGACAGGGCATTCAATACATTGCATAATCCGTAAGTATTAACCATTTTCTGCATTTCTTCCGGCAGTGTCATCTTCGTTACTTCCTGGTTGGTATAACTGACATCCATCGGTGCAATTACCTCCTATCAACCCGCATATGTTTCCTGGCTTTACGGATTTACACGGAAATCGGTGTATTGGTAACGGTTCTTTTCTATCTATTGCCATGCTCTGTCTCCTAAAAACCACAAATTTAGATTCACCCGTCTAGGCATGATGGCTGCTGATGTTCTAGTTGGCCCTAAGGGGCCACCACATTCAGGGCAAGTTAGTGGATGATCCCTAAAAGCCCAGTAGTGGTGGCATTTCCCGAGGCAGAACATTATCCCTCGCGTTCTTTTTGAGCCATTACCTGTCTCCTCAGCTCCTCAGCCATTGCCAGTTTCCGAGCCTTGAAATACTTGGTCAAAAGTGCGCGGCCTTCAGATTTCCGGAACTCCACATTACTCTTCATCATCTCCCAGATGAAAGGCAGGTTACCATATTTCTTTTCCATCAGTGCCGTGAAGAAAAGCGATGGCACGTAGTACTTTTCCTCGAAATGAGAGAAGTAATGATCGACACCCATTGGGTCTTTGCGGCTATCTTCTGCCTTCAAGTGGCATGCCCAGCAATCACCACCAGTCGGCTCTTCAAGACCATTTTCAACAATGTGGGCTATGAAGCCATCGATGTATGTCTTGGTCAGCTTATCGACCTGTTTCTTATAGATTTCCAGATCCTCGGGAACCTGAGGATGCAAGACCTGGCCATCCTTGATAGCTATGTTGTCATCATAGATGGACCCTCCGA
>JBAZDV010000053.1:0-6228 GCA_041654195.1 Candidatus Methanomethylophilaceae archaeon
AAGTTTGGCAAGCTTCTTCTTTGCACTGTTGTCTCCGGCGTTTATTTGTCGGGTAAGTTCCTCTGCCTTCTCCTTTTTCACCTTGTTCTGCTTCGATAACTGTTTTTTACTCATCGCCATGCAATAATCACTCAGTCTGTCTTGTACCAGGCCCTATTTAGACTTTGGCTTTTGTACAATTAATCATTTTCAAACGATATTAGAAATCTGAACAATCCTATGTCTCAAATATTCGAATCGCACTTTCATAAGTCTTACTTATTCATCTATGTGAGAACGAGTCTTGGATGCCGTAAAGGAGTGTATGGCCGATAATTATGTTTCGGGAGACGTCGAAGATTCATCTCATGGATGAACATCAAAGCCCCGAGATATTAACACGCGAGAAGTATCTCTTGACCCCCAGTTACCTTAATTCTATGGAAATTTCGCTATCGAACATGTCTGCATAGCAAGGACTGATTATACATATCTCCAAATCCAAAAATATGTGGGCTGTACTTACTCAACAGTAACCAGAAATGGTGAAATGGTGCAGATAATTCGTTGCAGATATGGGAACAGCAATCCGTTCAAGGACATATGTTTGATGCTCGTATCATTACGGTTGAAGGAGATTTAGTCAGTGAGTCTGCAGCTGAGGCACTGAATCTTTCGATCATAGAGCACTTCTACGTACAGATCAAAGAAGGTGAGATTGAGTAGGAGATCGAAGACGCGTGGCGTGATAATCCGATCGGTCAATCAATAAACCCAAATTCGCCTTATTGATTTTTGATTTGAATGTCTGGTCATATTCTGGTTGGACATCGTCTTATTCATTCCTTTCTTTTTTCCTCATCTTTTCGGGCCGTAGCTGAATGAACGTTACAGGCCGGTAGACTGGCGGATTTTTTTATTCCGTTTTATCTTTTCGAACACAACCTGTATTGTCCAAAAATTGGAAATCACGAATGTACAATCAACTTTTTATCGAGTTTCTTTTCATATTCATGGAAGTGGGGACGGGACATTTTTATTATCTGATAGATTACCTACAAACCATGCTCATCGATGCGCATATCCACATGTGGAATAGGTTAATGCTTCCTAACGAAGCAGTGAAAAATTACATGGAGCCAATGCTGAAATTCAAAGAGATGTACGGGGGCCTGATGGATTTCGGTTTGGACGAAATCACGCCATTTGTTGATTACGATGTACCGATATCGGAGCCCTTGGATACATTGGATGCTAACAATTTGGATTACGCTGTGGTGCTGGGGACTGATTTTGAGCTGATTGGTGAGGGAAAGATGAGCAACGAAGAATATATTGATTGGCTCTTCGAACGTTGTTCTATCGATGATAGGTTCGTTCCGTTCATCTCCGTAGATCCAAACAGAGGTGAAGAAGCGATCAGGATGATCGAACGTCTGGTAAAGAAATACTCACCAAAAGGTATAAAGATGTATCCAGCGACAGGTTACTATCCGGATGAGTCCAGGCTTGACCCATATTGGGATCTTGTGGAGGACCTTGGTCTTGTAGTTACCACACATGCGGGGATGGCGCTTTCACCGCTCGATGAGAGATACTGTCATCCATGTAATCTTGCGCGTGTGGCCGAGAAACATCCTGATATGAAGATAATAGTAGCTCATCCGGGCGGTAAATTCTACAAGGAGTTGTTTCCGCTGATGGACTCGCATGATAACGTCTACACTGATTGTTCGGCGCTTCAGGGTTGGGTCTTTGAGGACAAAGGAATGATTGACAGTAGACTTTCAGAGGTAACTAAAAGATATCCAAAGAGGGTTGTTTTCGGTACAGAGTTTCCATTGTATGATGCAAGTACATCGACGATGCAATTTCTCCGCATAATAAAGGAAGGTAGATGGGGTAACGAAAAAGTAAAAGAAGATCTTCTTGGCAATAATATGGCCAGGGTCCTCGGGTTATAAACACAAATAATATATTCGTAACGTAATTGCGTAGCATGGTAGGAGATACGATAGATTGGGATGCCGTAAACGAGGCGATTGTAACATACCATGTGTCAGAATTATTTTTGGCAGTGGTGGGGATCGTAGCAATACTTATCGTTTACATGTATCTCAAGGATAAAGAAAGTACGAAATACAAGGCACTGGTGGCTCTCGGTGTAGTCGTCGGGATTGCGATGGTCTATCTCTGTGTGACGGCAGCCACGTCCTTGACCACCGGTACTACAATAATAGTCGCCATAGCGGCATTCTCGTTGATCATCAGACCCTTCCGGGATGTGCATTTCTCATTGATACTGAGTTTGCTGGTGATGGTGGTCATATATGTACTGCTTGGCGACCTGACCGGTGACTGGGAGATACTTGCAACTGGATGGTACAGGGTGGGGTTGGCATTCCTGGTAGGTGCAATAGTATACATGATCACCAATTTCGTACAAGACCTTATGCAGTTATTCGGTAAGATATTGAACGCTTGGCCATTGTTGTTCGTGCTGGGTATAATCTGTATCGCGGAATCGATTTGCGTCTATTTCGGTTATGGTTCGGTATATGATATGATACATGACCTACTGAAGGAGTCGGGAACACTTTCCAGTATGAGTCTATAGTAAACCTTTAAATGAGATGATGTGTTCGGAGGTTTGCGTGGGCCCGTGGCTTAGCCAGGATATAGCGCTGGCCTTCTAAGCCAGACGCCTCGGGTTCGAAAGTTCCAATAATAACGGAGCCGAAAGTCCCGACGGGCCCGCCAGAGAATGTATCAGCATTCAAGGAAGGAAATATCATGAAGAGAAGCTCACGCGCCTGGAAAAAACGCGGTAACCAGCGTTGGAAATGGCGCAAGAAGAAAATGAGACGACGAAAGAGAGCACAGAAGATGCGTAAGAAGTAATCCTGAAACTATTCAGTTTACTACGGGAGTTTAGGCTAACCTGGTAGACTGGCGGGCTCCAGTTATAGAGCGTGATTAGAATTGGGTTTGCTGACAGTTGATGATTAACTGGAGCGATGACTCGATAATTCCGCGGGGGGTAGCTCCCCCTGCAGTGGAAACCCGCTGACAGGGGTTCAAATCCCCTAGCTCCCACCTTATGCATTTGACGTGCGTCGTAATTGCCTTAGTTTGGCAATTAACCTCTTTCCACTCTTTTTCTATCTTGTTCGTATTAGCATGATTGCTTTATTGTCCTTTGATTCCTTTAAATATTCAAAATGGGGCAAGTACTGGTTGTTAAGGTAAGAAAAGTTATTTGTATCCTTTTACGTACTTCTAATGTAAAAGTAAGTATCAACAGTATGTTTATGAAAAATAGTAGGTGTGAGCATTAAAGTAGACCAATGCTCAGTGTTTAACGGTCAGTTTCTGAAACTGTGAATCGGTGCGGGAATCCTTCCACCGCGGTTGACAAATTTGCTACAATCAAATGTGTTTATCTTCATTATAGGTGCTGAACCAAGGAGACCGCCGAATTTAGCAATTTCGCCTGCCTTTTTTCCAATCACAGGTATCAATCTTACGGCGGTAGTTTTCTGATTTACCATGCCTATGGACATTTCGTCTGCAATTATTCCTGCAATGGTCTCAGGTGTGGTGTCACCAGGTATGGCAATCATATCCAGACCTACAGAGCATACACATGTCATTGCTTCCAGTTTTTCAATCGTAAGTGCGCCGGCTATTACAGCATTAGCCATGCCGCTGTCTTCACTAACAGGGATGAATGCGCCGCTAAGGCCTCCAACGTATGAGGAAGCCATGACACCTCCCTTCTTTACCTGATCATTCAAAATAGCCAATGCAGCAGTGGTACCGGGTGCGCCTACGTACTCTAAGCCCATTTCCTGTAATATGTCAGCAATACTATCGCCGATGGCTGGAGTGGGCGCTAATGACAGATCCAATATTCCAAATGGAACATTAAGTCTGCTTGATGCTTCTTTAGCAACTAGCTGACCGACCCGAGTAACCTTAAATGCAGTTTTCTTGATCGTTTCGCAGAGAGTTTCAAAATCCTCTCCTTTTACTTTTTCTATAGCGGTCTTGATGACACCCGGTCCGCTAACACCGACATTAATGACAGTATCAGCCTCAGTTACGCCATGGAATGCTCCAGCCATGAATGGATTATCATCAGGTGGATTACAGAATACTACGAGTTTGGCACACCCGATAGAATCGTCTTTTTTAGTGAGTTCGGCAGTTTTTAGAACAATGTCCCCCATCAACCTTACAGCATCCATATTGATGCCGGTCTTTGTGGAAGCCAGACCAATTGAACTACATACTCTGGATGTGACGGATAATGCCTTTGGGATTGACTCAATCAGTAGTTTATCTGCTGTGGTGATCCCTTTCATTACGAGTGCGGAATATCCACCGATAAAGTTTATTCCAATCTTTTCTGCAGCTCTATCTAATGTTTTTGCTATAGAAACAAAATCTTCTGGTTTTTTACATGCAGATGCACCGATAAGGGATATCGGAGTTACAGATACTCTCTTGTTCACGATCGGTATTCCGAATTCAAGACTGATCTCGTTACCAACAGAAACGAGATTACCAGCAGTCTTTACTATCTTCTCGTAGATCTTCATGTTAAGAGCATCGAGGTCTGGATCACAGCAGTCCAACAGACTGATGCCCATTGTAATGGTTCGGACATCCAGATTTTCCTCTGAGATCATCTTATTGGTCTCTAGGACCTCATCAAGGTTGATCATCGGCATCAAATCATATCCTGTGCATCATATCAAAGATCTCTTCATGTTGTGCTTTGATGATACAGCCAACTTCCTCTCCGACCTTATTCAGTTCCTTGGTGAGATCTGCGAAGCTTCTTTTGTAATTTTCAGTATCAACTATCATCATCATGTTTATGTAGTTTTGAACTGTGGTCTGTGCGATATCAAGAATATTGATGTTGTTCTCTGCAAAGTATGTACACACCTTCGCAATGATCCCCACCATATCTTTGCCTACAAGTGTGACTATTGTTTTCTTCATTTTTACACGGCCTTATTGTTTTCATCCTTAAGAATGGCGTATTCTATGGAATCTGAAAGCGCAATCATCGATGCCTCTATAACGTTTGTGGATACACCGACAGTACTCCAGCTGTCCTTACCGTCTGTCGATCTTATGAGTACTCTGACGGATGCTGCGGTCGCTGCCTTTTCATCAAGTACACGTACCTTATAATCTGAGAGTTTGATGTTGTTAAGTATCGGATAGAATTTGGACAGTGCCTTTCTGAGTGCATTGTCCAGTGCATTGACCGGGCCGTCGCCGTCTGATGCGGTGTGCTCTTCGTTGCCAAATCTGTCAATGACCTTCACGCTGGCCTCGGATGATAGTTTATTATTGCCAACATCATCTATGAATAAACGGAAACCCGTGATATTAAACGGTCTTTCGTGATCGTTCATCAGTCTTTTGACGAGAAGTTGAAAACTTGCATCCGCTCCTTCATACTGGTAGCCCTGTGCTTCCATGTTTTTGATATGATCTGCAATTTTTTTGCTCTCTTCCTTGTCAACTATGATCTTCATTTCTTTGAGCTTCTCAATAACGCTCGCGCGTCCAGACATATCCGAGATCAGGATCTTGCGTTTATTGCCTACAATATCTGGTGCAACATGTTCGTATGTCTTTGTGTCCTTACTCATCGCACTTACGTGCATTCCACCCTTGTGTGCAAATGCTTTGTCGCCGACGTACGGTTGATTGGACAGCAATCCGATGTTTGCCGTTTCTGAAACGAATTTGCTCGTCAGAGTAAGTTTGGTAAGGTCTACCGACGGTATGCTGTAGTTCATCTTGAGCATCAGATCCGGTATCACGGAACAGAGATTTGCGTTTCCGCATCTTTCACCTAATCCGTTGATCGTTCCCTGTACCATCCTTGCACCATTCTCAATGGCAGTTAGGCTACATGCGACTGCCAGTTCCGAATCGTTATGACAGTGTATCCCTATGGGAACCTCGATCGTATCTATGACCTTTTTAGTGGTTGTCCCTATAAAACTGGGTATTGAACCGCCGTTCGTATCACAAAGAACTATCCATTCCGCACCGCCGTTGACGGCAGCGGATAGAACTTTCATTGCATATTTAGGGTTAGCATCATATCCGTCAAAGAAGTGTTCAGCATCGAATATCACGTGTTTTCCGGAAAGTCTCAAAAATGAGACACTGTCCTCTATCATGCGAAGATTTTCTTCCAATGTAGTGCAGAGAGCT
>JBAZDV010000053.1:6238-6521 GCA_041654195.1 Candidatus Methanomethylophilaceae archaeon
GAAATCCCATGCCTTTCCGAAAATGCATGTCCATCCAGTCGGACACTCGGCCAGTATCTTGAGATTTGGATCATCAGAAGCCTTCAGGCCAGGTTTGCATGTACTGCCGAAAGACACCAATTTGGTATTAGCAAGATCTATCTTCTCGGCAGATTTAAAAAATTCGACATCTTTGGGGTTGGAGGGTGGCATTCCGCCTTCTACAAAATCAATGCCAAAGTCATCTAGGTTCAACAGTATCTCTGTTTTATCTTCTGTTGAAAAAGATATACCTTCGGTCTGT
>JBAZDV010000054.1:0-6461 GCA_041654195.1 Candidatus Methanomethylophilaceae archaeon
AGAAAACACTGACAGCCTCATAGAAGAGCTTAATTCCATGGGTGTCGGAATAACTGAGACAGAATATACAGTTGAAGCAGCGTTAGGAAATATAATCAACGACCTCAGTAAGAAGAATACAGGAGGAACAATCACAGAAAGGATGCGTGCTTTCAACGACAAAGTGAACGAATGGGTCTCCTTAAACTTCCCAATGACCGACAAAGGCATTACCGCTAAAATCACAGATTATAAAATTGACCTGAACGTAGAAATTCTGAAACTCTCCTCAGGCGACAAACTTACCGATCCATCAAGACCGTCATATCTGAAAGCAACAGGCTACATAAATGTTGATTTTATCTCAGGAACTGGAACTACATCAAAAATTATTGACATTTCGGCAGATGGCACATCTGGACTTCCTTTTATCGTCGAGCGTGCATCCGAATTCGAACTCTCTGTCTCGGGCGACGAATCCGCATTCACACAACTCATAAGTTATCAACTTTCATCACTGGCACAGCAAAGGGTCCTTTCTGGTTATGGTGCCATTTCTGAGGGTGGTGAACGTGGTACTCTCTCAATTATCACTGAAAAAGATGTAAGGGACGCATACAGAAATTCTCTTTCGATTATTGAAATGATCTGCTTCAGAAACACAGGCGATAACAACACAATCCTTGAATCTGCCGCCAAAGTTGACGCAGCGGATATGCTGGCCATGAGAGATGGATACATTGAAATGGATCTTGCGGCGATCTTCTCACAGACTCTCCTTTCAATGACCGATACGCTCGTACTCCAGTGGATGGATTATCTGATGCTGGATAAATTGGTGAATGCTATAGACACAATCTCCGATTCGATGCGAAGATGCTGGAATGCACTCGTCTCCTTTATAAGCAGTGAGAATCCGGCAGATGCTGGACAATATCTTATGGACATAATGCAAGACCTTGGTTACAATGAAGAAGACTATAGGTTCCTTCTCAAAAATTTATCGACATCCATCAAAACAGAGAGTATGGTATTCTCGTTAATTGCAGGCCCCTCATCGGAAAACATCACCATCCCCGCAATGGAAATTGTGATACCTTATCCTGAATCTGATATAGTCTCATGGAGTAAGTGGGATAATTTCATTAACGAATATCATGGAGAAAGGAATGATCTGATGGAAACCTTCAGAGGGATAATCAAAACAATCGCCATCAAACTTTCCTCATCAACAGACCTTGGCATAATTAGGATCTGTGCAAACGCATACGATGATACAACTTTCTCCAAAACCCTTTCAGAATCGATAACAAAAGCTCTAAATGAACAATGGGACGACTTGGAAATTTGCATTGAAGGAACGATCAGGGACACATCGATCTCCGATCCTTTATTCATTGCAATGTATGAAAAAATACAAGAATGCCGTAATGAAATCTATAACATCAGTGAATTTGAGAAAACCGTAAGATCTTCGATCAAAACGAGCATCACTGAATATCTGAACGACAATTACGGAACTGCACTGGATTCTGTCTTTATCGATAATGTAGTAGATAAAATTCTAAAATCTAAACAGACATCCGATATTCTGACAGAATATAATGAAGAAGTAAACTCGAGAGTAAAATTATTTGAAAAGGTACTCACACAAGTGCCCAAGGATGACGAATCCATGATCAAGGACATCTTGGTCAAGGTTGCTAGAGGCGGTATGTGTGCATTTGATCTGTATCCTATTGTGGAATCACAGATGAATAAACTATGCCAAGAAGTAATTTCATACAATGATATGAATTCTTTTTCAGGACTCACTGAACTCGGTGACACTAAAAGTTTCACCCTATACGACAACAATGAGAATATCTATGAGGAATTTATGAAGGTAAAGGACTCCAGCAATATTTCTGTGAAGATCGTGGCCCCTGAAAAAAACACTGACAAATGCATCCATTATGTCGGTTTCGAGGATCACAATATCGCATCTTACACTTCTGTATTCTCTGTCAATATCAAGGCTATTGTGAACTACAATGTCGCCTCCTCTTCTGCTGTTCTTTCAGCCCTCGAAACATATGATGCAACATTTGAAGATTCCATTTCTCTCGATACGACCATCGATATCCCGTGCATGAGCGGATGGGCACTTACCGGCGTTGAATACAAATCTAGTACCAATTTCCTTAACGATGCATGGCAACTTCTTTTGAAAGCATTGGAACCTTTGCTTGAACCTCTCAGAAAGGTCTATAGAATGCTACAGGATCTCTTTAGCATCTGTGGCACAGCAATTATTGAGATCTCTGATTATGTATCAGAACTGGTGATGAAATTCTACGAGGCCATAGAGGAACCTATGGCAATCATCCAAAAATTCATAGATGATACACTGCAAGATCTTGTCGATAACATCGGACTCGGCATGGTCAATATTGGCCTTGCGAGTCAATCGGTCGAATTAGAATATTACGGAATGAAACTTACCATAGAGACAAAATTAGCGACACTTGTAAAGAACACAAAAACTCTCGTAAAAATAACATTGACAAAAACTGTCAATAATACTGACCTTTCTGCTTCAGTTGAATTGAGGGAGAATTTAGAAGATGGCTTTATCTTCATAGGCAACGGCTCCGCAAAGGCAAATGACTGGAACATAGACTTGTCACTTGATCCGCTCATGAAGATCGGTTCTACACTTATTGAAATGAATGGAAAGATCAGAAATGTGGAGTTTGAAGCCGTAATGCCTCAACTCGTTCAATATGAAGAAATAGGAATCAATATCTCAGATATTCCCGGGATCGGAAGTGTCCTTTCCAACATCCCTCTTCCAATCCCTGGCATTAAAGGAAGCCTCGATATGGGATTAGAACTGAAGTATAACCTTCCGATCAAAACAGGACTGATAATCAACGAATTCGAATCGAATCCTGCAGGTTCCGATAACGGAACAGAATGGGTGGAGCTCTTAAATTCGACTAATAAAGCAATCGATTTGAAAAATTATGTTCTTGTTCCCGGAAGCAGTGAAAAAAAGACATTCACCATTGAGGACCTCGTGCTTCCTGCAGGCGGTAAGACCGTTATCATATTTGACAAACAAACTTTGAATAATTCCAAGAGCGGTGAAAAGAGCGGTGATCGTGTCACCCTACTCGATCCTAACGGAAAGGAAATTGACCAAACACCATGGAAATCAGACTCATCAAACAGCGATTATACTTGGCAAAGAAGCGTTGACGGTTATACTGAATGGACCTTCGCAAAAGGCACACCCGGGTCAAAGAACGGCGGATCTATACCGGGGGGTGTCCTCATGAGGGCATTTATAATCGATTGCTTTAGATCAGCAGGTGAAAAAGCATTTGAAGAAATGAGCAGCAAGATCAAAAACGCTGATGATCTGGCACTGTTCATGCAGAGAGTTATTGAAATTGCATTTGAAGAGATTATCGAATCTATTGCAAACTCAATCGTAAGCGCTTCGGCATTCATCGAATTAGAAATAACTGATTACGCAGAAACACAGCATAACGGCATCCGGATCTCACTTGAAATAGGTTCAGAAATGATCGAAGACAGCCTCAAGTGGCTAATAAGTCAAATCGGTTGTCTTGCAAAATATATTGACACCTCAAACAATCTCAAACCTGCAGAATTCGTATGTGAAGACACATATTTCCGTACCATGGTCTATACTGGGATAAGCGCACCGCAATTCCTCAACATTACAAGTTTAGACACAAAGGTTCTCATAGGAGTGTCAGTCAGCGTAAACATCGCAGGTATATGCAATGTTTTTGGAAAAGATATGGGTAAGTGGAAGGCAAACATTGGGATTGTAATGGAGAATATTCCGACCATGATGGTCCCTCCTTTATTTGAAGCAGACAAGACAATGAAATCCGATCTATGGCTGCTAAAAGTGAACTTCCAGGAGGCAGACGATTGATAAATTATCAATAATCTCCCCAAATCTTTATAGGCAAGATATCATAACGACGGATATGGCCGAAAAGACCTACAGTATACCTACCGTTCTCACTTCCGAAGAGCTAATGGATAAAGCGTTCCATAGAGCATCCAAGATTACCGTTAACGGCACTACTGCTCTTGACGGAAAGAAGAAAACGATCCTTGCCAAGATAACCGCATCAGGTGACATTATCAAGGACACACTAGTTGAATATGTCAACAGATTCCCAAGACTTGAAAAAGAAGATGACTTCTTTCCTGAACTTGTAGACCTCGTAATAGGTCTGGATCAGTACAAAAAATCCTTAGGCGCCATGAATTGGGCCGCAGGAAGAACAGAAAAATTGAAAAATGAAGCTCTTAAGAACGTTAGACGCTCAAAAGATATGCAGATCATCGAATCTGTAAGAAGCAGTTTCTACGGAAGACTTTCATCAATTCTTCGCCAAATATCCGATGATCTCCTTTTCCTACAAAACGCAAAAAACAGATTCAGAGACCTTCCAACGATCAGTTCTGACGTTGCAACTGTGGTCGTCGCAGGATTTCCAAACGTAGGGAAGAGCAAACTTGTCACTGAATTGAGCACGGCTACACCCGAGATAGCTCCCTATCCATTTACAACTAAAGGTATCGTGATAGGTCATATAGAAGAAAGCTGGAGAAAATTCCAGATAATCGATACGCCCGGTCTCCTGGACAGAAGATTGGACGAGAGGAATGACATCGAGAAACAAGCCATTCTCGCATTGAAATACCTAACTCATGTAATGCTCTTCATTCTTGACCCGTCTGAAACATGCGGTTACTCCATGGAAAAACAACTTGCTTTACTCGAATCTATAGAAAGGGGATTCACGGGCGTTCCGATCATCGTCGTAGAAAGCAAATGTGACGTTGCTCGCAGTGGTAACAACGAACATCTCTGCTTCTCTGCTGAAACTGGCGAAAACATGGACATTCTTCGTCAGCAGGTGATATTCGAACTGAAAAAGGTCGTATTACCTGAAAAAGTGGTGAATGTTTGAAATGGCCGCAAAGGTCGCTGTCAGCGAAGAAATGGACAACTATTTCAAAAAACTGACTGAAAAGAATGATATCTGCTACGCAATAGCGAACAAGGCTAGAAGTCGAGGTAAAGACCCTAAAAATGAAGTTGAAATCCCTCAGGCAGAAGACCTTGCATCACGTGTTGAGAAACTTTTAAGCGATTATAATGTCGAAGGCATAGCTGAAGATATTAGAAGACTTACAGAAAAATACGAAAATCGTGAAGTCGTCTCATTGATGATCGCAAAAGAGATCGCCAACAAACCTGCTGAGAACAGAGAAAAGGCAATAGATAGGGCTGTAAGGGTAGGTCTTGCAGTACTGACAGAGGGGATTTTGGTTGCTCCGCTAGAGGGAATTGCAGATACAAAAATAAGAAGTAATCCTGACGGCTCCGAATATATTGATTTGATCTTTGCAGGCCCGATCCGCGCCGCAGGAGGTACTGGTCAGGCAATGAGTGTCCTTATCGCAGATGTGGTCAGACAGGAATTGGGCATAGGAAAATACATACCAACGACCCAAGAGACTGACAGATTTATTGAAGAGATTCCCTTATACAAACAGTGCCAGCACTTACAGTATACACCATCCGCACATGAGATACAGCTAATCGTTGGAAATTGTCCGATATGCATTGACGGTGAAGGTACCGAGAAGATGGAGATCTCTGGATTCAGAGATCTTCCTAGAATCGAAACGAACCAGGTGAGGGGCGGTGCGTGTCTCGTTATCGCAGAAGGCCTGTGTCAAAAAGCAGCAAAGATCAAGAAGCACGTTGACAAATTAGAACTAGGAGGATGGGATTTTATCACCGAATATCTTGCTTCGAAAAATATCAGCACCAATGGAGAAGACGTTGCAAGATCGGTAGTACCAAGCGACAAATATCTCAAGGACATAGTTGCCGGACGTCCTATATTCGGACACCCTTCCGTTGTAGGGGGATTCAGGTTGAGATACGGCAGGGGAAGAACGTGCGGTCTTGCCGCACTCGCATTCAGTCCCGCCAGTATGTACGTCTTGGACGAATTTCCTGCCTTGGGAACACAGATCAAGATCGAAAGACCAGGTAAAGCATGTGTTGTCACTCCGTGCGATGAGTTGGATGGCCCGATCGTCCTGTTGAAAAATGGAGATCTCGTCCAATGTAACACCAGAGAAGAAGCACTTGAAGTAAGACCTAGGATCGTTGAGATCACTGATTGCGGTGAGGTACTCGTTCCGTTCGGCGAATTCTGTGAGAACAACCACTTCCTCATACCTTGCGGTTACCCGATCGAGTGGCATAAACAAGAACTCTTAAAAAAAGGGAATTTACCTGAAGACTGGAAAGATCCAACCTGGGAACGTTCGAAACAAATGTCCCGCGAAATCGGTGTCCCGTTACATCCCAAGTTCAATTTATTCTGGTCAGACGTAAAGGTCGAATCCCTGAATCAACTGAAGACGCA
>JBAZDV010000055.1:0-6451 GCA_041654195.1 Candidatus Methanomethylophilaceae archaeon
AGAAACGAACAGCACCCAGTCCCTGTTCTTCACAACCTGCAAGCTCATCACGACCAATGTCACTCCGAACACAATATCCAGTATTGATAAACCTCCCTCGGAGTAAATCAGATAAGTCATTGAAAAAATCAAAGACGACATGCCTATTAGAAAAATTATGAACCCCTCTAGAAGTACCTTATTTCGAAAAGCATAAACTGCATATCCCAGAACAATGACTGAAAGGACCAATTTGACAATGTTGTAAGCGTGCGGGTCAACAGGCATAAATTTCAATGTATCATTTGCATAACAGATACCCATGAAGAATATAAGCAGACCTGCAAGAAGAGAACCGATGATACAAACGATCATCCTTGGTGTCGTCCGGTTCATTAGGTTCGGTTCTTCCATGACCAGGTATCTCAATTATTAGTTTATAATGTTGATACATCAAATAATAGGAAGATTTATCATGTCACTCACCAACACACCCCTCTATGCTCTGGCTGCCCCTTGTTCTTGGATCGGCTGCTAGTGCATCGGTCGCAGCCCTGATCTCCAAATGCATCTCTGATGAGGTGGAACCTAAGGTGGCCATGGCGATTAGAGGTGTGGTCGTACTGCTCATGGTCGGCTCTGCAGTACTAATCAGCGGAAAATTTCAGGGCATTTTCGAAATACCCCTGTACTCCTTGGCATTCATCCTTATATCAGGGGCAGCCCTGGCCTGGGCACGGATCTTTTATTTCGAAGCATTGGCCCGCGGTGACGTGGGCAAGGTCTCTGCTGTGAATAAAACAAGCGCCTCGTTGGCAATCTTTATGTCATTCGTCTTCTTGGGTGTTGGACTTACATATACTACTTTTCTATCTGCTGTACTCATTCTTGTAGGGGCCGCGATTATGATCGAAGGCAATGGACCAACAAAAGATAAATGGTTAATGTTGGCCATCGCCAGTGCAATCTGCGGTGCCGCCTATACAGTATTAGGAAAACCAGGATCACAATATGTCGATCCTTTCCTTGCCACAGGAATTCGTGCGATAGTCTTTTTCATAATAACATGGACTGCAGTCTATATTAGCGGAAAAAAAGTGGACATGAAAAATATCGGAGACTCTGACAAGGGAATAATAATCTTGTCGGGAGTTTTCTTCGGCCTGTCTTGGCTTCTGTTATATTATGCGATCCAAGTGGGGCCTGTCGATACAGTGTCCGTTCTAGACAGGCTCAGCTTACCTATAATCGTTATATGCTCATACTTCCTGTTAGGGGAAAGGATGAACAAAAGGTCCTTGTTTGGGATCCTGATAATGACCCTGGGTATTTTGACACCGTTGGTTGAATTGCTGATGTAAAAATAATGTGGAAAAAATTACTTGAACGACCATTGTTGTTTCGAAATTTGAAAATAGACCTTATCTTCATCTAAGTTCAGAAAAAAGGGTGCAAATATGAATACTGCCTTTCCCGCAATAGAAGTAACGATAATTATAATCTCGATCACTGGGCTCGTAATAGGTGCGGCGTTTCTGATTCGTTGCGGAAAGATACTCCCAAAAGGTCCTCGCAAATAATTAGTTCATATTTTCAGATCAGACTTGATACTTCGTTTGAATTCGGGACCTTTATCGCATATTAATACTCACAAGAGATTACACATACGATGTTGTTATGAAGATCGAATTCTTTCATGCGTCTAAATACGGTAACGGTCTCAAAATCGCAAAAGAGTTTCAAAATCAGATGAGGACCAAAGGACATGATGTGAGCATTCATCATATAAGAGACATCAAACCAGATCAGGTCTCCAACGCCGAACTATATATTTTCGCATCACCGGGACGTATTGGAAAACCCATCGGAAGCATGCGTCGTTTCCTAAAGAAGATCAACTTACCGGCAAAAACCAGATATGCCGTCATATCTACCGAGATAAAACCCAAGGCCGACAAAAAAACTGGCAAAATACCTTCAGAAGAAGAAATAGACAAATGGCAAAGGATCATCTCCACAATGGATGATCTACTTCAAACAAAAGACCTGATCAAGATTGCTGAGATGAGGATCATGGTCATTGATCTGAAGGGACCATTAGAAGATGGTTGGCAAAAGAAAATAGAGCTCTTTTCATCCCAAATTGTCTAATGTTTGATCGAGAACATGTACTGAATCACAGTTGAGGATCAATGCAAAAATATCTCCACAATAATTATGAATGCCGTAAATAAATATAAATTCAAAACGCAAATAAGATTCGTTAAAATGAAATTATTAATTGCTTTTGATGATTGATCTTACACTGGAGATATACGATTTTACATACCGTTTTAATATCCCAGAAATTATGATCACTTGTCTGAGATCCTATCCAGAATCATTTTTATTCTATTGATCTCGGCATCTGCTGCCCATTTCCCTTCGAAATCGAAAAATGTAAGCTTTGTTTTCCTGTCCATCACACCCTTAAGCTCAGTTTGGAGTTTCTGATACTCCTCGATATGTTGTGACCAATATTCTTCGTTACTCCTCTTCCGGACACCCTCGGATGCATTGGACAACATCTGTAATTGCCCGCTGTATACCTTATCAATGGATTGAAATTCTTCAAACATACCTGAATCCCGATTGTCCTCAAGAAAGGCGTTGAACATCTTTTCCAAACGTATGTTCAAATCAGAACAAAGCTCATATGTCCGGCATTTCCTATCAGGAAGATAATCAACGGTGCCAGCAATAATATCTTTCTGGGTCTCCGTAAATGACATCAGGGTATCCAGAAGGTGCTCTACCGCACTGTCAAAAGATGCAAAATCATAATTCTTTCTATCAGGTATCGCATGTCTGCTACAGACATCGAATCTATCCCATAACGACCTTACATATTCGTCCGTTTCAGAATTTTTGTCATAAATCGAGACTTTGTTATCAAAGGAACGTTCTATCTTCGATCCGCAACAAGTACAAAATCCGAAAAGCTTGCCTTCACCAAAATCCGCAAACTTGGAACATTTGGGACATTTCAATGATATGGACGACATTACCTCTCATATATCCTATGATATTATTGACCTTACGGCAATAAGCACAACGAATAGAATGAACAGACGATCTTTTCAGTCTTTCAAACACAAAAAACAATAAACTGAAGTTACTTTCCATAGGCAGAGATGTGCATATGAGAGAGACTTATATCACAAAGATGCCAGACAAATCCGGTGCATTTTTGAAAGCTAGCGAAATAATATCAAAAAACAATGGAAATATTGTTCGTTTGAGTTATAACAAGGCCATCGATGTGCACACCCTTTTCATTGAGGTAGAGGCCGAAGACGAGGACATTCTAAGAATTTCTACAGAACTCAATGCGATCGGTTACCTTTCAAGCAACGAAAAAGATGATCGGGTCATCATGATCTCTCTGACGCTCCCCAATATCCCGGGTTCAGTACTGCCTGTACTTAGAATACTGAACAACTATGAGATCAACATTTCCTACATGAATCTGCAAGAAAATGGTACGTCATATCTTCATCTTAAAATGGGATTGCTTATTGAAAATACTGGAATAATAAAGGCCCTGCTGGACGAGGTATCAAAGATATGCGATGTGAAGATACTCGAGTATGACATGACCGAAAAACTACTGGACAATACGGTTTTTTATCTGGAATTCGCAAATGAAATGCGCAATCTGCTGTCTTTGACACAGAAACAAACGAATGAATTCATAATCAATTCTAATCGCATAATGCAATTGCTCGACGAAAAGAATGAATCGCCTCTCAAAACTTTTGAATACATACGTAAGTTTGCCAAGTTTGTTACTGAACATAAAGGAAACAATTTTCACCCTCAGATCAGTAGCAGAAAAATATCAGAACGGGTCACGCTCCATATGATAGAACCTCCCTGTGGTAGCAACATCTACATTCTCGACGACTGTGAGGAGCTTCTGTTCGTTGACGGTGGCTTTGCCTGCTTCATCAATGAGATGCGTATCATATTGGAGAATAGATTTCCAGATTTTGACGAACGAAAGAAAAGTATCATAATTACCCATACAGACATCGATCATACAGGACTTTTACCGATATTCGATACCGTATATCTGAGTGAAAACTGTTATGAGAATTTTTTGCTTGAGCAAAAAGGAAGGAACAACTTTAGAGAACAGAACTGCCTACATGAGCCGTATTACAAACTCAGCAGAGTGATCTCCGAATATGTATCTCCGCACCTCGACACACTCAAGGTCATTGGTAAGAAGATCGATGACAGCGTAATTTCAAAAATTAACGAATTTTCCTTTGGCGATCTACAATTCGATGTTTATGAGGGCAACGGCGGTCATGTGAGAGGAGAAACGATACTCGATTGCAAAAAACAAAAAATAGCATTCACTGGGGACAACATTGTCAACATCAAAGGTTTTTCCGAAGACCAGCAGACATTCAATAAACTCGCACCTTATCTCATGCAAAGTGTGAACGTCGATTCGACAAAGGCAACACTTTGCAGAAACGAACTGACAAAAATGACATCAGGTTATCTTATCTGTCCCGGACACGGAACATGGTTTGAGAATTCATATCAACACTAAACCAGACTGTAACGAATATCTGTCCAAAAATAAGAGAATACGAACATCGAATCTGACTTAGAAAAAATGAACGATTCTTTGATCCAAATCATACACACGGTCTTAAAATCTGCAAATACCTCAGACGACCCTTCTTTAAGACCTAAATGTTTGTCATAGGGATGGTATTATTATCACAAAATACAAAATTTTCTCTCAATTTGATTATATCTGAGAAAGACAGTCTAGGACCTGTGTTTGGCCTATATGTCGTTACAGATCGAGCATTATCACGTGGATTGTCTGAATCCGAAGTCGCAAGACTCGCATATTCGGGCGGTGCGGACATCGTCCAGCTCAGAATGAAAACAGAATGCGGTAAAGAAATGCTCGAAGAAGCCATCACCATCAAAAGGTATGCTTTGGAATATCATAAATTGTTCATCGTCAACGACAGAATAGATATTGCCTTACTTTCAGATGCCGACGGCGTACATCTAGGTCAAACAGATATTCCTGTGAAAGAGGCAAGAAAATTATTGGGCAACAATAAGATCATCGGAAAATCAGTACACAACGTAGAAGAGGCCATCGCAGCCGTCAGTGAAGGCGCGGATTATCTCGGCGTCGGTTCGATCTTCACCACCACTACCAAGAGAGATGCGAAACAAAGTCTGGGCCTAGAAATTCTAACCTGCATAAAAAATGCAGTGGACATACCGATCGTGGCCATCGGCGGAATAGACAGGGACAATGTCGAGTCTGTAATTGCCACAGGTGTCGAAGCGATCGCCATGGTGTCTGCTGTGGTCTCTGAAAACGACATCGCAAAAACTACAAAAGAGATGAAGACCCTTATCACAATGGCCAAACCAAATATCTCAAAAAGCACACTCTGGTGAATACATTGAAGATCAACGGAAATGATGTCAATCTGGTTTCGCCGATAATGTTAGCAGATCTTCTGTTGATGAAAAATTATAACCCTGAAAAAATAGCCATTGAGCTGAACGGTAAGATAGTTCCAAAAAAAGAATACCGCAATGTGACTATCGGAAATCTAGATTCCTTAGAGATCGTAAGTTTTGTCGGAGGCGGATGATGAAGATCATAATCAATGGCACAGAAACGGAAACCCTCTACAGAACTGCGATGCAACTGCATAATGCACTATTTTCAGACACAGATGTGATTGTTCTCAACGGATATCAAATATCTGATGATGCAGAACTTAATGAAAACGATCAAATATATTTCGGAAAAAAGAATGTTTTTCCAAACATGAAAGAACTGAGAATGATAATGTCTGCGAGGGATTCCCCGTTTGTCCATGAAAAGCTGAAGGGAGCGACAGTAGGTATAGCTGGATTGGGGGGTTTGGGTTCAAATATAGCAGCAATGCTCGCCAGGTCTGGCATAGGCCATCTTGTCATTGCAGACTTTGACACCGTAGAACCCACAAATCTCAACAGGCAGAACTATTACGTCAACAACATAGGAATGAAGAAAACCGATTCAACTGAAGAGATACTTTTCCAGATCAATCCTTTCATAGAGATAACTAAATATTTCACAAAGATCGACGAAAACAATGTCTTCGATATCTTTGGAAAATGCGATGTCGTATGCGAAGCTTTTGATTCTCCTTTCGCAAAGGCAATGCTCATCAATGCTCTGTTAGAGAAATGCCCAAAAATTATGATCATCTCCGGTTCAGGAATGGGAGGGTATGAGGATTCTAACCTTATCAAGACCAAGATGAGAATCAAAAGACTCTATGTCTGCGGAGACGAGATAAACGAGGCTGCAAAAGGAATGGGACTTATGGCACCTCGAGTGAGCATATGTGCGGGACACATGGCGAATGCAGTGATAAGAATACTGATA
>JBAZDV010000056.1:0-6347 GCA_041654195.1 Candidatus Methanomethylophilaceae archaeon
CTGCACTTGTTAAGAAGGATGGAAAGGTCAATGCAGACCCGTCACAGTGTATAGGGTGTGGTATGTGTGCCAGTGTGTGCCCTAAGGAAGCCATTGAGGTGAAAAAATGAAGTATACAATTCAGATTGTCGGTGTCGGAGGGCAGGGTGTACTCCTTGCCTCAATGGTCCTTGGCAATGCTGCCATGAAGGCAGGTTACAAGGTAGTTATGAGTGAGGTGCATGGAATGGCGCAGAGAGGCGGAAGTGTTCTCAGTACATTGCGCTTTGGTGACAATGTCACCAGTCCGTTGGAGGCAATTGGTGGTGCGGATCTTATTATGGGATTCGAGCCGGTGGAGACATGTAGAAACATCAATCTTGGTAACAAGAATACTGAGATTCTGATGAATCTTGACCCGGTATATCCGTCAATGGTGGCTGCGGGATTTGAAGAATATCCGAAAGTTGACGATCTTATAGCTGCTGTGAAGAAAAATAGTGAGAAGGTCAGGACCATAGAAGCAACTTCAATAGCGATCAAAGCAGGAAAGGCTGTTGCTGCAAATGCGGTGATGATAGGTGCTGTTGCGGCCGTGAGTGGTTTTCCAATTTCAAAGGTGTTGCTCAGGGAAACACTTTCAGAAAATGTACCGGAGAAGTTCTTGGATCTTAATTTGAAAGCGTTTGATCTAGGTTACGACACAATGAAGGAAAGATTGCCGAATTAAAAGTTACAAAAATACGATCGGTAGTAACGCCACATCTAGATCGATCATAAGTTTACTACGAGACCGCTTGCTGAACTTGTGCTGGGGATATAGCTGCCTTCTTTGACGACCTCGTCGATATGTCTAAGCTGCTCTATGAATGTGTTAACGACCACCGTTTTGCTCTTCTTGATAAATGCTACAATGCTCTGGTTAACCTTTGCGAACATCTCATTTATTGTTGCATTCGGAACTTTGTCGGTTATGAGATCATTTTCAATGACCGTGGTCATAGGACAGACTGCTTTGATCTGGGTAACACCGTTTCTTGCGGTATTCATGCGCGCTGTCTCGAATCTGAATGGGTTGATCACTATTGAGAAAACGATCATGTTCAGACCTTGAGCTATCTCAGCGATGATAGGCGCTGCGCCGGTTCCGGTGCCTCCTCCCATGCCTGCCACGATGAAAACCACATCATGACCCTTCAATGCATCCGTTATATCTTCTTTATGTGCTTGGATACATCTTTTTCCAAGAAGACTATCTCCACCAGTTCCCTCGCCCCTGGTGACTGCCTTGCAGATGAACAATTTTTTGTCAGCGTGAGTTGAAATGAGTGCTTTCTTGTCTGTGTTGACCGCGATCGTATCTGCGGAGGAGAAATTCCAGTAGATGTTATCCACAACATTACATCCAGCTCCGCCTACACCAACCACTGCTATGCGCGGTTCAATGTTTGCATCGCTGATTGCGAATTCAGTATCCACTTCTTATTCCTCCTTTTCTTTAGTATTTAGTAAAGTGTTTGGATAACATCTGTGAGGAGTAACGGACTTTAGGTCCGAGATCCCATCCCCCCTCCAGACGTTTTCCCTTCTGTGTCTTCATTTCGTCATGGACTGTGACGAGGCAACTTCGAATGCTGCTGATAGCGCATTTTCAACTGTTTCTTCGTGGCGGGCCATCATTTTGTGTACCGCTGCTCTGATCAGTTCTTCGTTGCTGATGAACATTCCTTTGCCTTCAACAACTACTTTAATTGCCATCATCTCCGATTCCGTGAAACGGGTGAAGATTCCGTCGCTGTCCGACCTAGTAGCAACATCGGCATCCCTATCGATGTATTCGCTAATGGCTGTCCTTATGAATTGTGAACGAGTTCCGAGTTTTGGGTTTTTTGCCAAAAAACTGTCAAGTGCTTGCAGTTCTTCGGTCCCCATTCTGAGCGTAACCCTTTCGTCATTATCCATTCTAGTCACCATGTCAGACCCGTAGAGCCCATCCCTTCAGGCTTTAAGAATACATTGTCATGCTCATTATATAAATCTTGTCATGCATTGTCATGCATACACTCAGAAGGCTAAAAGACACACAATTTAGGCGTCATACCTCCTTGCACCAAAAATATAAAGCGCGCGAGCGCTGGATAACTATATAATAAAAGTGTTCATTCAGAAGAATAGACACGGCACATCAGGTGTACAGATGGTATCGAGCTACAAAGACATCGAAAAAAAGTGGCAAGACAAATGGGTCGAGAAAGGACTCAACAATGCTGAAAGGGATGATAGGCCCAAATTTATGATCATTTTTGCATATCCTGGCGTGACCGGATATCTGCATGTTGGGCATATGAGAGGATATACATATGTCGATGCGATCGGTAGATATAAGCGCATGACCGGTTACAATGTTCTATTTCCGGTAGGTACACATGCAACAGGTAACGGTGCCATTAGTCTCTCTAATAAGATCAGGAATAGGGACGAAGGGATCATCGATTACCTTATAAGAAATGGGTGTCCAGAAGAGAAACTTAAAGATCTCACAGATCCGATGTCGGTCGTCAATTTCTTTAACGATGTCTATGTAAATGATTACTGGAAGAGATTTGGGTTCCTTGCAGATTGGCGCAGATTTACATGTACACTTTACCCTGATTATGCAAAGTTCATTGAATGGCAGTTCCGTAAGCTGAATGATGCAGGATTGCTTATTCAGAAACCATATTTTGCACCGGCATGTCCGTTATGCGGACCCGTCGCAGTTGATCCATCTGAGACCGATCTGTCAAAAGGAGGTAACGCAGAGACACAAGAGTATACATTACTGAAGTTCAAATGCGGAGACCTGCTTCTTATCGCAGCAACCCTTAGACCAGAGACCGTCTACGGTCAGGTCTGTTTTTGGGTAAATCCTGAGGTGGAATATGTCAAACTCAAAAATGGAAAAGAAACATGGATCGTTTCTCCTCAGGCAGCAAAGAAATTGGAATATCAAAAGGATGGTCTGACCGAAATTGGAAGGGTTGCCGGAAAAGACATGGTTGGATGGATGTGCGAGGCACCGATGGTCCATAAGAAAATTCCCGTATTTCCAGCCAAATTCTGCGATCCGGATGTAGGTACCGGGTTGGTGACATCTGTCCCATCTGATGCTCCCGATGACTGGATCGCATTGGAGGCAGTGAAGAAAGACCCCATGATGAAGATGGAGTATGCGCTTTCGCAGGAACTTATCGATTCTGTTGTTCCTGTATCGATAATCTCAATAGACGGGTATGGGAAGTTCCCGGCAAAAGATGTCATCGATAGTATGGGAATCACAGAATCTGGGGATCCAAAACTTTTGGATGCGAAGAAACAGGTATACAAAGACGGCTACCACGCTGGCAAGATGAAAGAAATATGCGGTGAGTTTGCCGGTATGCGTGTCGAAGAAGCCAAGGACAAAATGAAAGAGATCATGATCAAGGCCGGCGAAGCCGATGTGTTCTATGATCTGACAGAAGAGGTCGTATGCAGATGCGGTAAACGTGTCTTCATCAAGCGTATCGACGATCAATGGTTCATTAATTATGGTGATAAATATCTCACCGAGATCACAAACGAACATTGCAAGACAATGGACATCAATCCGTCTGAGTACTACAATAATGTTCACACAGTTCTCGATTGGTTCAGAGAACGGGCCTGCGTTCGTTTGGGAAATTGGTTGGGAACAAAGTTCCCGTTCGATGAAAAATGGATAATAGAGGCAATTTCTGATTCCACGCTCTATCCGATATATTACATCGTTTCGCTATATGCGAATGACGGTCAGATCAAGACCGATCAGATGACCGAGGAATTCTTTGATTATGTGTATCTTGGAAGGGGCGATTCTCTGTCGGTTTCGAAGAGTACCGGAATAGATAAGGTACTTGTCGATAAGATTCGTAAGGATGTAGAATACTGGTATCCGTTGGATATGAATCTTGGTGGAAAAGAGCATATGACCGTGCATTTTCCGGCATTTTTATTCAATCACACAGCCATTCTCCCGAAGGAGATGTGGCCAAAGGGAATCATGGTCAATTGGTATGTTACCGGAAAAAAGAGTAAGATCTCCAAATCGAAAGGCGGTGCTCAGCCAATCCCAGGTGCAGTTGAGAAGTATGGTGTTGACGGTATGAGGCTGTATTATGCGCACGTCGCTTCACCTTTCGCGGATGTTGAGTGGGACGAGGACACGGTGTTGTCGTACAAACAGAGGCTTGACAAGATAGTGGGATTCGTAGAGGAGTTGTCATCGGTCACAAATGAAAGTGATATGACATCCATAGATCAATGGTTGATTTCAAGATTCAACACTCACGTCGGTACTGTAAGGGCGGCAATGGAAAAATATGATCTGAGGCAGTTGGCTTCTACAGCCTATTTTGAGATGTTCAACGATCTGAAATGGTACTCCAGAAGAGGCGGAAATAATTCATATGCGATCTTACAGGCCCTGAAGTTATGGATTATGACAATGATGCCAGTAACGCCACACGTGGCTGAGGAGATGTGGTCGATGTGCAAATTCGAAGGGATGGTATCAGAGGCGCAGCTTCCTGAGATAGATCGCAATCAGCGTTCTGCCTCTTCGGAATACGGAGAAAATCTCATCAGGGATGTCATGGCAGATATTGCGCAGATAATAAAGGTCACAGGAATGCAGCCAAAGCGTATCGTTCTTTACACAGCGTCCGCATGGAAAGTGGATGTAATGAAAAAGGCTGTTGAATTACTCGAGGAAGGTAAACTTGATATTCCAACCTTGACAAAGAAGTGTATGGCGAGCGAGGACCTCAGAAAGAAAGGAAAAGCGGTTTCCGATCTTGCAAAGAAAGTAGCCTCGGATTATATGCGTCTGTCTGTTGATAAGGTCAGCCCTATCGTTGAATTGAATGAGACCGCGCACCTCACCGATGCAGCAAGGTTCATGTCATCAGAGATCGGGTACAAGGTAGAAGTGCTGAGTGCGGACGCTGAAGAGATATATGATCCTCAGGGCAAAGCAAAGGTAGCAGTTCCGGGAAGGCCGGCCATTTTCCTTGAATGATGATTCCATCTCTTATTATTGGAAATTGATCAGACCACACGTCTAATCAAAGACTGTGTGGCGCATCTGAGCGAACCGCCTGAGTCATTATGGGTGTTGAAGTACACTTTATGTACCTTTATTCCACGTTTTTCCAGTTCTTTCTGCAGATAACTGTTGTCGTTATTGTCATTCCATGACATGATGTACGTTGTCTCATCGAAAGGAATGCCGTTGACTGCTAATAGTACCACATCATCTAATGTGACCGAAATTAAATCCCAATCCTTTATTGCAGCAGGTATTCCTTCTATGAAGGCCTCGGGACATACGATCGCCAGTCCTTTTCTTGGTGTGGAAAGTACACAATCTAAGTGTAATACCGTTTTTATCAACGGCACTCTCACAACGTTATATTCATGACCAAGAATATTCTTCAACCATTCATATCCCGCTTTGTTGGAACCGACCGAAGGATTCGTACTGTTGCCTACTAAGATCGTATGACCGAGTACTATGACGTCACCACCTTCCAGACGAGGTGTATTTTCTTCGTCAGGGGTGGATAGAAGCTCGGTATGTGGCATTGAGAATCTCTTTACTGTGGTATCACATTTTTCGTTTAGGATCTCTCTGAAACCAGATATATCGACTTTTCTGATGGGGGTGCGCAGATTGAACTCAATGACATTATTTCCGATAACGATCAAATTGTCACGGGGAAATGTTTGAGAATATCCATTTAAGAGAACATCTTTTCCATAGTATTTTTCAATAAATTCTGGGGTGATCTCAAACGGACGGTATATTTTGACATTGAGTTTTTTCAATATTTCTATAAACTCCTGATTTTCAGATTCTAGCATCTCTGTTTCAGTTTTTTTAGTACGTGGATCCACTAAATTCTTCCAAACTTGACCAGCGGTCTGTCTGGCGTATTCTGCTTCTTCAGGAGTTAATACTTTTAAGGCATCTTCCAGCCATTCGGCTTCTAAAGAGGGGTTCATTCCAAAAGGGATACCTACGATTACTTCTTTTAGACGTCCGTACTCATAATCCACGTATACTGACGAACCGGAAACATCTGTGTGTTGGCACATGACAGAGTGTATCGTGGAATAATCTATAAAACGGCTTTTGGAAATATATTTCTCATCTGGATAAAATCTCGTTGATACGTCTTTCCTGAATCATCACATGATTTTTTGTGAGAGGGGAAGTCATTTCCATTTTTTGTACAGGTCATGATCAATGTTCAATTGATCTAAGCATCTTCCGACGACAAAATCAATAATATCTTCAACGGTTTTAG
>JBAZDV010000057.1:0-6334 GCA_041654195.1 Candidatus Methanomethylophilaceae archaeon
TAATGTACACGCTACCATCACTAGGTGAGCCTGTGATAGCTGTATCAGCGTCAGCGATATATAGACTACCGCCATGACTTACGTAGCACCCTTGCTTGATAACAGGCTGAGCCGTTCCAGAGTCAAGAATAAACTGTTGAGTAAGAAGTTGGTTGGTGAACGCCTGTAAATGTGCGTTCTGTGCTTGGTAATCACCAACTACCGTTGGTGTTGAACCATATTGTGCTACTCTAACTAATGCCATTAATTTGCCTCCTCAAAACTAAAACTTATGGTATCACCTTCTTCAAGGTGGGTAACGGAAATCTCGCTTGTGAATGTGCCGTACAAAGGTTCAAAGTCTGAATGTGAATCATCCCATAAGTCAATGAAAAACGGTTCGATCAAACCCATTTCATAAAACACTTCCTCTATGGATTTGCGTTGAGTTGAAGTGAGCAGAGGAATAGTTATCGTTCCGGCCCGGGTAACGCTCCCCTTTCTGCCGGAAGTCTGCCTATCGGAAGACACGGATACAACGTCAGACGATTTCAAGGGTATGTCTTGATTGGCTTGGATGGGAAAGTACAATGACTGACCGATGAATATCGTACCTATCTCAATATCAACAATGCTCTCGCAAGTCAGAACCACCTTAGCCACATCGGCAACGGAGCCATATTGTGCCGAAGTGTTGTAAGTCATATCCATCGTCCAAGTGTCAATTAAAGCATCGGCGTAGTCATAGAAAGCTATAGAACAAGAAGTGAGGTTGTGGTAGTCAAGAATCACGCTGGATAAAGATACAACATCATCCAATACAGCGGTAATTACGGAAGTCGTGGTAGCTTTGAAGGTCTTTCTTTGCCAACGGTGATACACGTTCTCTATGGGAAAGTTTGCGTTCTCATTTGTTGCGGTGAGTATAGCTGTCTTTAGTAAGTTGTCATAGCTTATTCTCATTTCACCACCCTTGCCTTGATAGTTCCGACACTGCCGGAATTGAGATTGTCAATCGTGTTCCGTGCAATCTCTTTTCCATCCAAGTATATCACCAAACTCACGGAATTGCTATTGGTCGTGCCCACGGGTTGGATTGTAATACCTTGGGTTTTTGCCTCCTCGGTTATCCCTTTGGTCAGGACGGTCTCTCCCTCGTGAAGTTGAGCAACCCTATCAGTCGGTACGTCTATCGTTCCAACATCATAAGACGGGAGAGGCTCGGACGCAATCGCCGCAACCTGTGCGATTCCAGCAGACGCCGCTAATGCTGTCCATATCGCCTTGCCCCACACACCACCAGCTGTTGAGTCAGACCAAATCTGCATGATTGCCTTGGCCGTATTAATAGTTGCCTCGTAGATTGCTAGAGCTTTTTCCCTCTCAGCCTGTTTCTGTGCAAGTGCTGTTTTTTGTGCGTCTCTCTCCTCTTCAAGTGCTGATACTTGTTTTGCGTACTCTTCCTCGCCAAGAAGTTCCTCGTCAAGCGCATCAATCTTTGCCTGGTATTCGTCCTTGACATTCTCAATCGCCGTATCGGTTGCGTTGGAAGACATCTCAAGAATGGAAGACCAAGTGGACGAGATGCTTGATGCGATACTGGTAGCATAGCTTTCCCAAGCCTTCCGTGACTTGTCAGCCTCTTCCGTAGCTTTAGAGGTCTGCTCCTCTTGGAGTTTGGCAAGTTGGTCTTTCTGCCATTTAGCCACATCTACTATGGATACACCTGCTTCCAGATATGCGTCCGCTTGCGCCTGTATTCCAGCTAACGCCTTATCATTGTCGGACAGATAGCTATCAGACATGCTCTTAAGCGCATCGGAGAGGGTTTTCGTACTATCACTAAAATCATCAGTACCTGAGATGGTGGCCTCAGTCTGCTTGCCTAAAGCAGATAATTGCTCGGTAAGCTTTTTGACAACATCACTCTCAGGAGAGAGTCCAGCGTCAATAAGTGCCTTGATCGTGGAATTTAATAAGGAGGCTTTCTCTGAGTTCGCATCGTAGGAGCTACCTAATGCAAGAGCATAAGTATCTATCGTTTCCATGCCCTTTGCGTTGTTGTCCAAAATCTCTGTTTGCTTGTCTATGATTTCACTATTCTGCGATATTGATGAGTTCAGTTTCTCAGTCGCCAATCGGCTCATTTCCGCCCAATAAACGGAGTCCTTATGCTTCTCGGCTTCTGAGATTATCCTTTTTAATGCCTCGTCGCTCGCATTGGCGTAACCCTTAAATGCTTCCTTTGCAAGTCTTATCGACTCGTTTTTCTCGTCAAGGGCTTTTTTCTCCTTTTGATATGCTTCGACATTTGAGATAACCTTTTCTTTTAATTGTGGGTACAAATCCAACAGAAGTTTCGTCGATGCGTTATTTTCAAGATATCCTTGGGTCAAGAGATTGACAAAGCTTTCCTCATCAGATTGGGCTTTGGCTAAATCGGAGGTTGCGGTAATCAGACTTTCCTGATAGCCTTTTCGTGCGAGAATAATAGTATTGTACCTATCCCCCTCGCTGACCCCTTTGGTAAGGGAAAGAATGGTAAGTCTCTCCTGCTCGGTCATAACGTTGAGCTGGTCTGCCGTGTATCCCGTCCCATCTGCCAAATCAGCGAGAGTCTTGTCGTATTTTGCTATCCATTTCTCTGATTTCTGGATTGTGTTTGTATATTTCTCCAAATCATCATTTGATTTCTGGTAGGTCTCGCTCGCAGTCTGGAGAGCAAGTTGCATCTGTGCTCTTGCCTGGGAGAGCGTTACTTGGGTTATCGCATCTGTCTTGCCTTTGCTTGTATCAAGGACTTTGTTGTAATTTTCAAGTGCAGTCTCGAGATCCCCATAAGAGGACTTTAGCTTCCCCCCTGCGGTGTTTTGCCCAAGCATTGAGGATGTCATGGTAACCAAAAATCCAGTTATTGATGTAATCGCTGGAAGCATTTTTTCTGACAGTTCAATCCTGAGATTATGAAAATTCGTGTTGAGGATATCCGACTGGCCTTTCAGTGTTTTAACCATCTTCTGGAAACCTTCGTCAACCAAATCAGCCTCAGTCGACATCGACTTAAGGTCGCTGTTAAATGTGGTAAGATTACTTCCAGTTAAAGCCAATGCGCCCTTCCCAGCCTCTACCGAACTGAACATATCAACAAGTGAGTTTCCGCCTTTTTTGGCAGAGGTGTCCAAAAGGTCTAACACGTCGCCCAAAGACATCCCTGACGCCAGCATCCCCGTCATAGTGGTTTCGGTAAGTCCAGCTGATTCTGCGGCTTCTTTAAGCCCTTCGGATGCTTTTGTCCCTGATTTGCCAAGCTCGGTGATAATCTGAGACAAATAAGTCGTAGCCATCTCGGTGTTAATGCCTTGGGTGGTCATGGTGGCCAAAGCTGCTCCGACATTCTCGAAAGACACTCCGAATGCCGCCGCCGTCGGGGTCACTTTTGCAAGGTTCTGCCCCAATTCCCCTACCGTGGTGATACCCTTGTTCTGTGTCTGTATGAGGATTTTTTGGATTCTGTCCGTGCTGTCCAAGCCTAACTTGTATGCATTTTGCGTCTTGACTGTTGCGCTTAGTGCGGTATCGGTATTCGTAAATCCGGCCCTTGCCAATTTGGCTGACTTCTCAACCAAGTCCAGTGCTCCAGACATATCCTCGGTGACTTCAACACCGGCAGAGAGAGCAGAGTAAAGACCTTCGTTTATCTCGTCGGCAAGAAGGCCTGTGTCGGAGGAGACTCCAATGACTTTAGACGACAAGTTATCCATGTCAACATTGACATCGCCAAAGAGAGTGGAGACCTTTGCCAAGGACTCCTCGTATCCGCTAAAAGCAGTTATTGATTTCTTGATTTCATTAGTGATTGCACCAATCGAGACACCTATCCCAAGGCCTGTGAAAATCTTCATCGCAGTGGAACCAAAAGAGGACATTTTCTTATCGGACGAATTTATCGCAGTATTGAACTGCGTTGTATCCCCTGAAATTTTATAAACAAGTTGGTCGATTATTCTCATTTCGTGTAATCCCTTGGTTTGAATTTAACCTTGCCAGTGTCCTTGAAAATGAACGAGTCCCAAGTCTCCTTAGGGATGAACGCCCCGGCACTCTCAAGGTCTTTCAAATCCATGCCCATCCAGAATTCCTCTTTGTCGGAAACCATACCCTTGCTTTTCAATGCCCAAAACAGCCGTTCGAAATCAAGCTCACTTACTTTTCTTCCTGTACTTTTTTTTTATCAAGTCGAAAATCTTTCATCTTGCAATCCGCAATGAACTCAATAAGTGCTTTCGTGTCGGCATTCTTCTTCCAGAAATCATCGTCATACTTATACCCGTTCGCAAGCAGTATGCTTTCAACAATCCCAAGCAGACTCTCTATGGCAGTGTGGGAATACTCCCGAGCCTCATTCTCGGAGGGTTCCTTTACCGCACTGAATTCCTTGTCTTTCTTGTCGTGCTCGGCTATCAAAAATTCTGCGAAAATCGGCACGATTGAAATCTCAAACGAAAGGTCTTTGAACTCAACGGTAGCCTTGTTCCTGTTAATCCCAATTCTCATACGATCTCCTTATGCGATAAACAATTTGAAAAGCCTGTTCCCTTCGTCCTCGTCCGGCTCTGCCGTGAATGATACAGTCAGCTCATTGACTCCATCCTCGTTTACTCCCTTAAAGCTAAAGGAAGCCCCCGAATCAACAGTTGCATTATAGAGTGTGAATTGCCATTCAATCGAGTTGAACGCTACAATCTTTGCCCCTGTGAGAGCTGTCTTAGCCGTTGCAAGGTCTGCATAAGTTCCAGTGGCAACTATCAAATAAAGGTTAGTAGCATCGGTGTAGAAGTGCCCTGTAGCGTCTGCTGTATTCTTATCGCTTACATGCACCTCATGCTTTCCGTTGTAATTAACAAGTCCATCTATCGATGTTGTCCAAGTCAAGGAAGTAGCAAACACGCTCTTGGGAATGGTGATATAATCGTTGACGGTATCAGACGTAAGTGCAGTGATATTGTCAGCGATCAAAGTCCTAGCGTCCTCTCCATCGAAACAAGTAAGACGGTAGGAGTTAGGTACAAGGTCAACAACATGGTTAGCTTTGTTTACCAAATCACCTGTTGACATTTCAGTAACGCCACCGAACAACTTATTAAAGATGGTTAAATCCCAGTTCCAAATAGCGGACGGTGAGAGTTGGAAGCGGAAGTTTTTAGCTTTCTTGATTACGTTCAGATAGTTTCCACCATCCAATCGAATTTCGTCCCAATTGAGTGTGCCTGTTGCCCCGCCAGCAACAAGCCCCACGTCCTCAAATCCATCCCCGACATTTACAGCTAATTGGAAACCATCGGGGAAGATATACTCTTTACTAGCGGTCTGTCTAGGCATGATAACTCCTTAGCTTGCTTTGAAGAGCTTCAACAGCTTGAAGCCGTCAGCAGGGTCTGGTCTGCCAGTGAAAGATACGGTGATTTCGTCAAGCCCGTCCTCGTTGACACCCTTCCAGTTGAAGGTAGCCCCTGCGTCCATGTTGGCATTGTAAAGAGTGAACTGCCAATCAATTGTAGTGAGGGCACTATCGGAATAGTGAGTCATTCTCACCTGTACGTCAGAGAGGTCAAGAGAAGCTTCAGTGCCAGCAAAAGCAAGGTCGGTACCTACTTCTGGTACGGTAGCCGCTGTGCTTGCAAGAAGTCCGTCAAACACTTTGACAATCTTGGCAGGGTCCCAGTTCCACAGAGCACTTGGAGCAAGAGCACAGGTGAAGTTCTTGGCTTTCTTGATAAGCCCTAAGTAATTTCCTGCGTCTATGCGCATTTCATCCCAGTTAAGGGTAGCGGTTGCACCTGCGGCTACAATGCCAATGTCAGTGAAGTTAGCTCCATCGTCTACGGATACTTCCAGTTTGAATCCATCTGGAAATTGATAATTCGCTTGGTCTGTTTGTCTAGGCATGATAGCCTCCTATAAATTGCTTGAAATTCGTATGTCAACTGGTACAAACCAATTGTTTTCTGCGTCCATTATAGCACGAGCCACGCTACTACGCAAGTATACTGACACTCCTGTGTAATCTGTAAATTTCCGGTTGGTGAGGTCATAGACCATCTTTGCTACAACGTCACATTCATACTCAGTGGGTTGCCTTACGTTGACAGTATACACGACCTCGTTGAAGTCCCCTGCGCCTACCTGCGAGACACGGTAGATTTGGAGGTACTTGGTTAGGTCTTGACGGTTCTCCGGCAGAACACTTGCTACAAAGATAGCAGGGTATTCAGTCGTGCCAACGGTGAAGGTGTCCAGCTTGGCCTTAAGCGGAGCGTTAGCAGAGAGGATTGTCATTAACACAGTTGAGCCATAG
>JBAZDV010000058.1:0-6322 GCA_041654195.1 Candidatus Methanomethylophilaceae archaeon
TGACGAAATGATGTCAAAACTCAAAGATTGGGAAATGGGCCTACTGTTTCGTTCCGGCAGATGCCTTCTTGCAAAATACAACGGTAACGGAGATCCGATGTGGAGCCTCGACACATACGTTGCGCAGGAACTCATCATGAAAGATATCTATAAGACCGACGAAGGCAAAGGAGAGGTAGGATATGATGCCGAATACACATCTGTCAAGCAAAAGATGGATGCCAAAGAATATGATCTTGCCATAATTCTTAACGAACCTAGCTTAAAAACAATCTGGAACTTATCTATGATCGGTAAGAGGATGCCAAAGAAAACGACATTCTTTTTCCCAAAGATCTGGTCTGGTTTCGTGTTCTATAAAATGTTCTGAAGATTCTTCACAATCAGATCTTCCGACACACGAAATCATTTCCTGAGTTCTCTACCGCATTTAGGACAGAACATGCGCTCTGTATCAAAGATCTGCGTATTGCAATGTGCACAATAGATCACAACACCTGACCCTTTGAGGTTAGCTCCGCATTTAGGGCAAAATTCCTTTTCCTTTCCAACATATGCATAACACTCTGGACAAAACCTCTGCTTACTGGTCTTTGCCAACAACTTCTGTCCGTATCTTCTTATTCCCAGATACAACACAAAGAACACACCTATTCCAATTGCAATGAAATACAACAAAAGGAACAATTTTCCATTCTCTGTCATTATATATCGATCATAATCGGCAAGGATCCTTGCAGTCCAGAAAACTATCCAGAATAATGCTATTGTCCCCTGAAAAGACAGCTTCATAATATTGCCCCCAACGTTGAAATACTGCATCCTGCCTAAAAACGTATCTTGATATTTCCAAGAAAAATAGTAATGGAGCCGCTGATGGGAATCGAACCCACGACCTACGCCTTACCAAGGCGTCGCTATACCCCTTAGCCACAGCGGCGTTAGATGGGCTAACATAACACTCATTGATAAAAGTTTCTGACAATAAACTGGATAAGTTTATTTTCAAAGTGTGCCTAACCTGTATTCATGAAGAAGGAAATGAGCTCTTTTGATGTCCGTTCCATCGTAACAGAAATGACATCCCTCACGGATGCCCACATGGACAAGGTATTCCAATGGGGCAACAACGTCCTATTCCGTATCAATGTACAGGGCCAAGGAAAGAGGGAACTCTTTTTCAAAGACAAGAAGTGGCTATTCCTACCGGCAAGTAAACCAGAAACTCCAATCTTGTCACAATCTTTTGCTACTTTTCTTAGAAAGTACATTGACAATGCTCGTATCGGCAAAATATACCAGACGGGCTTTGACCGTGTCGTTGTAATGGAAATTCTCAAGGCAGAAGCAGAATACGATCTGATATTCGAGATGTTCGGCGGAGGAAACATCCTTTTAGTATTGGATGGAAAAATACTCAACTGCCTGATACAAAAAACGATGAAAGACAGAAGTGTAAGACCGGGCGAAACATATATTATGCCCAAGTCAAGATTTGATCCAACGACATCACCGTTCGAAGATTTTGTCTCTATTGTTAAAAACTCTGCATCCGACCTTGTCAGAACGCTTGCCACAGGTGCAAACCTCGGTGGACAGTATGCAGAAGAGATTTGCAAACGTGCAATAATCGACAAAAATACCAAACCCGGGGAATTATCTGATGATGACATCAAAAAGCTCTATGACAAAATGGAAGAACTTGTCACATGTATGCTCAATTCACCGGAACCCACCCTTTACAGTAACGGCGATGACATCATTGATGTCGCTCCTGTGAACCTTACCATCTATAACTCGTATACATCGGAGAAATTTGACACAATGTCCGGTGCTTTGGACCGACTCATGTCTTCCTTCAAAGAAACAGAAGAGGAAGGATACACAGATCCTGAAATGGAAAAACTTCAGAGAAGGGTTGACAGACAGATCGAGACGATCGAAGAGTACAGGACAGAGGCCGAAGACCTTAGAAAAAGAGCAGATCTGATCTATGCTAATTATCAGCAAGTAGATGAGTTACTGACCGTTCTTTCAGAACAATCGAAGAAGCTCACTTGGAACAAACTCACTGAAGGTGCGATAAAGATACCATACGTATCCTCCATCGATCCGTCTAAGAATACGGTAACGACACTTTTCGACAAACTCAGCGTTACATTGGATTATACCAAAAATATCGATGCCAATGCCTCTGCGATATATCAGCAAGGCAAAGACCTAAACGAAAAGGCGTTAAGAGCAGATGAAGCACTCAAAGACAGCAGAGAAGCTCTAGAGAAGAAAAGAAAAGGATTTATCAAAGCCAAGGTCGAACTGTCAAATAAAGTACAACCCACCAAACAGTTCTGGTTCGAGAGATACAAATGGTTCATAACCACCTCTGGAAAGATGGTTATCGCCGGAAGGGATGCACATACCAACGACAACATAGTGAAAAAGCATCTGAAGGACGAAGATGTCTACGCACATGCGGACGTACACGGAGCACCGTCTACGATCCTCAAAGAAGGACGCGATGCAACACCTGAGGATATCAGAGAGACTTGCCTGTTCGCTTTGGTCCAATCCAAGGCCTGGGTTGCTGCACTGAGTGATGGAAGCGCGTACTGGGTCTATACAGATCAGGTAAGCAAAACACCGCAAGCAGGAGAGTACATACCCAGAGGTGCATTTATCATCCGTGGGAAAAGAAACTACGAGCATCATTTGCCAATGGAACTTGCAATCGGCGAAATATTATATCAGAATGCAAGAAAGGTCATGTGCGGCCCCATTGAATCTGTGGCAAAATTATCTACAAAATATTTTGTCATTCATCCAGGAAGAGGAAAGGCCACAAAGACCACAGCCCTGATGGCGAAAGAACTCCAAGTACCCGAAGAAGAGATAGCCAGGATCATTCCACCAGGCGATGCTGAAATAGTCAAGAAGATTTGGCCAACGGAAAATGATAAAGAATGATCGATCCTTCCGTTAAACTTATTAATTTACTTTAAAAAAATTGATTACGTTGCCTTCTTTCAAGAAAAAAATATCCTCTTATGGATAGTCTTAAAAAGATGGTGCCCGCGCCGGAATTCGAATCCGGGTCAAGAGATCCGCAATCTCACAGGATATCCAAGCTACCCCACGCGGGCAGGGTTATGTGCGGATTTGTTTCGTATCAAAAGAGAACGGTTTAGATCTCGACGTGCGAGACGCAGTAACGTGTGACGTAACCTGCAATACGGTTCCTCATTTTTACTGAGTAAACGTCTGTAAGGTTGTCAACCATGACCTTGTTGTTTTCAAAGTCAGCGTTAAACGCCTTTGGGTATCTATTGACGAGTTCTATGGCTACTCTCTTGATGTATGTGGGTCTGATTCTTCCCATTATCTTCACCGAGTACTTCGGATTAAGGATATTCCTTATTTAAGGCTTCCGTGCATTTTCTTTCAAATCGTGCCTAGGCTTGCCACAACTCAATTTACCTTCTGGACATGCTCCCCTTATACAAGGCGGTCCCGCAGCCTTAAAAATCGTCGGAGAAACACCTTTACAAAGCACTAACATCTTGTCAGCCATCTCTCTGATCTCCCATTGTGCACGATTGCAGCATCTGAGAGAAAAGAAATGAAGAAGTTCCCTAGCATTCATTGTGATCGTAATATTGGTCGTACATCCGTTCGGAAGTACATAACGAGCATCTTCCGGCGGCACCGTCTTCTCCAATTCCCTATACGTATCCCATATCTTCTGCATCAGATCTTCATACAGCTGTCTTGATCTGGAATCTGCTGCGATCGTTTTCGGCACGACATATGTGGGCTCGTCCAAAGAAACATATCTCTGACTTTGTTGCGAAAATGAGGCCAAGCGATGTCTTACCAACTGGTGTGTCAATGCTCTCGATACACCTTCCACCGAGAATGTGAAACTTGCATGTTCTACCACTGAAAAATGACCCATGCCTACAATCCTACCAAGAACCTTCTCTGGATTCTCGTCACCTAAGATATCATACGCAGATTTGTCAGAATAACATGATTTACCTGCTGCAGCGCATATGGCATCGGCATCTTTTGTATACGCAAGCAGTTCAACTTTCATTCTTTTCATCTCCCTTCCATAGCATTGAGCGTATAGCGCCCATTTTATCATTGTCGAGAAGATCTGCGAGCCTTATCTTCCTTACCTCGAATTCTTTGAACGATGAAGATATTCCTTCAACGTGAGCATCACCAACGACAACAACTATATTTTTACAATCAAAAAGATACTCACGTATACGACTGGTCATATGCTCGTTACGTTCATCAATGAGCTTTGCCACCAAGGTCGGATATTTCTTGCGCATATCGGCTATCATCTCTTCTTCATTCTTACTAAAATCCTCGATGGTCTTGTCGATCTCTTTCTTTCCAGATATACGGTCTTTGAACGTTGATACAGTGTATCTGAATCTCTCTTTGTGAGACATGTCTTTCCAAACATCGTTCATCACATTGCCCGCATTAGAGTCTATGAATCCTATCTTGGCACCTACTAACTTTCCTGTATTGATCGCAGTGAGCATCTCCCCACCTACATTTGATGATCCGTACTCCTTGGCCATCCTATCCTGATATTTTGCAGTACTACGGTAGATCCAAGGAACATCGGCGGTCTTATGATTGCCCTGTTCCTCCTGACTCATGGTCATCGCATTATAACGAGCTTCATCTAATTCAACAAGAACAGCATCTGGCCAAATCTGTTTTATGATGAACATTATGGGTTCGGTGAGGTCGAATATGTGGCCTGTACCAATAAAAGTGATCATTACCTCCCGTAAGCACTATCGACAATAATAATGTGCCTAAACGTCAAATTTTATACGAAGGCTCCATTATCGAGGGGCATGAGTAAACGTTTTGACCTCGTCGTCTTCGACATGGATGGTGTTCTGACAACAACAAGAAGCTCTTGGTCTTTCATCCATGACGTACTAGGTGTGAACAACGAAGAATCCTATCAAGCCTTCGTCAACATGGAAATAGACGAACCTGAGTTCATGAGACGCGATATCGCCATCTGGAAGACCATAAGGCCGAACATCACTGTGAACGACATTGCAAGAATGTTCAGGGATCTCCCTCTCATAGACGGCATCCAAGAAACAATTATCGGCCTGAAATATAACAACATAAAGAGCGTCATTTGCAGTGGCGGTATCGATCTCGCAGCAAAAATGATCGCAAATGAATTTGGTTTTGATGGCTATATAGCAGATACATTGGAATCTTACCCAGACGGACGTTTGACCGGTGAAGGGAAGATGAATGTAGATCTGAAAGATAAAGGAAAAAATGTCAGGGATTTCATCAAACAATTCGGAACGACCCCTGACAGGTGCGTTTCTATAGGAAACTCATTTACCGACATCAAAATGTTCCAGAATACCGGAACATCAATCGCATTCAATCCTGTTGATCCTTACACCGAAGCCGCGGCCACCAATGTAGTGAAGAGCAAAAATATCTCAGATATCCTCGACATCATCTTCTTCGAGATCGAGGATAGGAATTGATTTTTGCCTGAGCTTACCATAGATCCTGACTATCTCCCTTGCTTCCGCATCGCCCCTGTTGATAAGACGTTCGCGTGTCTTGATCGCGTGTACAAAACAGTCCATGTCTGGGAAGTTGATCGTCTGACCAATCGTGAATTCATCATCAGGTTCCGCTTCTATTCTCCTTGAATAACTGACATGATTGTTGTTTATCGTCACTTTGATGCTAAGGATGCTAAATTGCTGTGCCCAAAGTGTCTTGACGTTCTCAGCAAGAGCTTTCTTTACGCGCTTACCTTGTTCCAACTCGATCGCACAGACCCTGAGGCGCCTTCCGTCCTCGATGAAAAACTCATCATCGACGGTTATCTTGTCGCCTTCTTCCAATTCCGTAATAATATGTTCAGAAACAGGACCGTCACTGATAACGACCTTGGTCCTGATTATCTTGGGAAATTTTACTGTGGTAGTAAATGTGTTCTTACAATCCTCACAACAGAGGGTCGCTTCCAATGAGGATTTCCCCATCTTGCCTTTAAGAACCTCATGCAATGTAAGATCATTGCATTTTGGGCACTCATAATAAATTGCATCGGGAACTTCTCTCATCGATAACACCTCATCTTCCCGTCATGAACGGCTGTCCATGACCCGGGATGATTACATCTGCGAAGTTGGTAATAGTTTTAATACTTTTGATAGAAAGTTCTTCGGATACATTCACTGCAGGCGGCACCATCTTTGTGTAATTGTCCTTAAGCGGAATCGCGTCCCCTGCAATGACATAT
>JBAZDV010000059.1:0-6301 GCA_041654195.1 Candidatus Methanomethylophilaceae archaeon
ATTGCCATAATCGCAGGGATATCTGCGATCCTATTGCCAAGGACCATGTTCTTCGAAGCTGATACATTCACAAAAACCGGACTGCGAACCTTTAACCTATAAGGTTTTTCAGATCCATCAGAGACCAGATACATTATACTCTCGCCGCGAGGATCTTCAATCTTCGCACATGTTGTTCCGGCAGGAATGCATCTAGGCACCTTTACACGATACGGGGCAGTCTTGGGTATTGACTCTAATTTTTTCATAGACTGCCTGATCATCTCGCAACTCTGGAATAATTCTTCGACCCTTACCATATACCTTGAATAAGTATCCCCTTCTTTGAGTACAGGAACTTCAAAATCAAGTTGGTCGTAGGCATCGTATGGATCGTCGCGACGAACATCGTAATCCACACCACATCCACGCATTGCAGGGCCTGTTATTCCAAGATTAGCAACATCCTTACGAGTGATATACCCAATACCTTTCATTCTTGAAACAAATATTGAGGATTCGTCCGTAATTCCAATAATCTCCCAGAGGGCCTTTTCAAAATGTTCTACTGCTCTCATGCAGTCCCTCTCGAAATAATATGGCATATCTGACCTGACACCGCCTATACGCGGGTAATTAGTTGTGAGTCTCTGTCCGCACAATCTGACGTTCAGGTCAAGGAAAAACTCCCTCTCTCTTAGGGCCCATAGAAATACCGTAAGATTACCTAGATCTGTACCTACCGCGGCCAACCACATAAGATGTGATTGGATACGACAGATCTCATCCGCAATAACCCTCAGGTACTGCGCCCTTTCCGGGACTTCAATATCGAGTGCTTCTTCCGCCGCTTTACAATAAAGATGTGACCAGGTCATCGATGCTGAGTAGCAAAGACGATCTGCCATTGGAATAATCTTGGCATATGTCCTCTGTTCACATTCTTTTTCCCATCCGCGATGCAGATATCCAACCTCTGGCTCTGCATCGGTAACAATCTCTCCATCCACTTTAACTCTAAGGGTCCAGAGACCATGAGAGAACGGGTGCTGTGGCCCCATTGTGAGCCACATTTGATCTGCATTCATTTTCTCAGTCATTTTATTCCTGCCCCCTTAGTTTATATGATTTTCTGAAAGGATAGAACTCGTAGCTCTGCGGTGTAAGCAGTCTCTCCAGCTTTGGATGACCGTCAAATATTATTCCAAAAAGCTCGTACGTCTCCCTCTCATGCCAATTAGCGCCACCCCATACAGGCGTGACAGAGGCAATATGAGGATCATCGTTCGGAACGTCCACTTCAATTTCCACCATGATTCCGGTAAAATAATTGGTTATGTGGTACACAACCTGAAGATGATCAACCCAATCAACACCACAAACAGATGTTGCTTGCTCATAATTCAAATTGTCATGCAAATATTCACAAAGTTCATAGATAGTGTCCCTGTTCGTTGAGACAAATATCCTTCTCTTCTGATTATTGGCTCTATCATTTTTCTTTGTAGAAGTTTTGAAGGTCAGCTTGTCACCAAACTTTGCTTCAAGTGACGAAATCGTATCCTCATAAGAAGGGGCCTCAACAGCATTATTATCAGCCATGTTCAGTCCTCCATGAATACGCCCCTCTTGAAGTAGGCATCAATTTTCTTCTGCAAAAGCATGAAACCATCAATCATTGCATCGGGTTTAATCGGACATCCCGGAATATAAACATCAACAGGAACGATTTGGTCAAGCCCCTGGACAATATTATACGAATCGTACCACGGACCACCAGAAATTGCACATTCGCCCATCGCCACTACCCATTTAGGGCTAGGAATCTGTTCATACAAACGTCTGATATCTGGACGAAGTTTCTTTGATATCCATCCGTTGATTAACAGGACATCAGTCTGTCTTGGGGACGAACGGTAGATCATACCGACACGCTCTGCATCGTACTTCGGTGCAGATGCTGCTGCCATCTCAAGTGCACAGCACGCCAGACCGAAGTGTAGCGGATGCATCGAGTTTCTCATAGCCCATGCCCAAATTGGACCGGTAAGATTATCAACGGTCTTTTTGGTGCCAGCACTCAACATTTCGTTAATCATTGCTGACGACCAGGTCATGAACTCGTCTGCGCTCATAGCGACAGCATGGGGATAAAGGCTCATATCCATATGGTTTCCTCCTTTTTCAAAGCGTACGCCACTCCCAACAAAAGAATCCCCAAGAACACAATGCCCCAAATTTTTGCTGTCTCAGAAAGATCTGAAAAGCCAACAGCCCAGATCATAAGGAAGGTCACGACTAGATCAAAAACGACAAAAATTATTCCGAAAGAATAATATTGAAATCTGAACTGAACGTGGGCTTCACCAATAGGTACTGAACCGCATTCATAGGTTGTATCCTGCCATTGGGAAGGTTTTGTGGGTCTAAGTAACCTAGACATCCACCATGCCAACGGTGCGAAACCCAGGGCTAAAATACCTAGGACCACCAATGGTATGTAACTCACAACTAGTGACATTGTTGCCCGTGATACCGTGTAATTATTAAAGTCTTAGGGGTGCGCGTCTACAAGGCATACCCTACAATATAGGAGGGATTCTAAGAAATCGTTTTTTTTGTAAAGACAAACTTATTAACACACGAACCAATGAACGGTTAGGTACTAACATGACTGTCAAAATTGGATTCATCGGCGCAGGACAGATGGCCTCCGCTTTGATGAAAGGCATCATCTCGAAAGGACTTTACTCAAAAGATGAGGTCATTGCATGCGATATCTGGGCTCCCGCCAGGGAAAAAGCAACTACTGAACTTGGCATCAAAGTCTATGAAGATGCTATTGATGTTGCGAAACAAACAAAATTTCTGGTATTGGCCGTAAAACCGCAACAGATTGAAAGTATTTTTAACTCAAAAGAGGTCAAAATAGGCAAAGACCACCTTCTTATGAGCATTGCTGCAGGCGTAAAAATCGATACATTAGAGACATATGTGCCAGATTGTAAAATTGTGCGCGTTATGCCCAATTTCTGCTGTACGGTTTTAGCTAGTGCATCATGTTATGCACTCGGCTCCAAAGCAAAAGCCAAGGAAGGAGATACTGTAAAAGCCGTACTTGAAGCAGTCGGAATTGCATTTGAAGTAAAAGAAAAAGACCTGGATGCAGTCACTGGTCTAAGCGGAAGCGCACCTGCATACATGTTCATGGTCATCGATGCATTAGCAGATGGCGGCGTCCTTATGGGCCTTCCCCGTGACATGTCAATAAAACTTGCAGCACAGACAATGTTAGGCGCAGCAAAGACGGTTTTGGATACCGGAAAACACCCTGCCCAATTGAAAGATAGTGTTTGTTCTCCTGCCGGAACTACAATAGAGGGTGTAAAGGTTCTCGAGGACTACAGCATAAGGGCTGCATTCATATCTGCAGTTCAAGCAGGTACAGAAAGATCGAAAGAACTCGGCAGAAAGAACTGATCCCTCTTCCCCTCTTATTATTATAGTAATATCAAACAGGTCACTGACCTATCCTTCTTTTTCCTCTGTTTAAAGGAAACCCCGATCTTAGAAGCCCTGAGACGACACGCGGTGCATTTGACCAAATTGAACCTGTATCCCAATCAAGATCTTTTTTATTACAAACAGTTGAGGCCATAAGTTTCTCTCCTTCATCTTTTATTGCCCATAGTTGCCTGTTCCTTTCTTCAAGGTCTTTTATAATCACAATATCGTCTATCTTTTTGAGAAGGCCACGTGCAATTTCTGTCCTTTCGACACGATTGTCATAACTTTCCTTGTCTACGCGACCGACCTCATACTCAATCTTTGCCAACTCCAATGCTGCGTCATATGACACCTCGGCAATATCATCCCTTGTCATCCACTTGGTCTCATAAGACAGAACATGTTTCCACGAAGGATTGTCAAGTAACTGCCTGTGTTCCTCCAAGGTTCTGGCAAAGAATTTATACCCCCATTTCTCTGGATTCTCAAAAGCTCTGCTTCCGGGATCCACAAATGGTGCGAATGGTGTATTGTATATGAACAATCGATCCTCCTTCTTTACAAGATCCCAAATTACCCTCGCAGCCTTGACACTGTTCATTGCTGACTCCCTGGTCTGCTCTGGAAGTCCGGTCATGTAAAAGAGATCAAATCGTACACACCCATTCTGAAAAGCAGATGATACTGTCTTTTCTATGGATTGATTATCATATCCCTTACCCATGGCAAATCTTACAACTTCATCATGCGAATCTGGAGAGAACTCCATTGAATACTCACCCATTGAGTGCTGAGCCATTTTAAAGAATTCTTCACCTGCTGGCTGAAAAATCTCAAACGCAATATGATTGTCTATATCACGTTCTTTGATGGCTTTGAATAGACGTTCGGCATAATCTTTGCCGCCCTGCCTCGGATCACCGATGACAAATATGGGTGATTTCAGATAATCCTGAATCGCAGACATGTCCTCTGCCAGTTTCTCAGGACTTCTGAACGCAGGCTTTCCTCTGCACAGGAACCTTTTATTGGCATCATGAGAACCTCCGCATTCTGCACAGTTATACGAACATCCCCTAACAGTGAACACAGATGTAAGCGGCAGTTTATCCCAATCAAGCCATGGTAGTGCTCCTTTGATATCTCTATGCTTAAGAGTGTTCTTTATCATCGTTCCGTAGTCAAACTTCACCCAATCAAGATCATCAGGGACGAATGATATCTGATTCACATGAATACGACCTTCTTTGTCCTTCCATGTAAGGTTTGGAACATCAGCTAGATCACCGCCGTTATCCAATGTCTGCATAAGTTTCACGTGCGGTATCTCTGTAGAATCGCCACGCATGACCATATCGACCTCGGGTCTTTGGATCAATTCCTCATAAAAATACGATGCAGAGAATCCACCTATCTCGACTATGGCATCAGGATGATATTTTTTGACAAGCTTTGCAACCTCGATCGCCCCATGAGCATGAGGCAACCAATGAAGGTCTATTGCGTATACCTTGGCATCAAGATCTTTGATACGCTTTTCAGCATCAAATTTCTTACTCTGAAGCATCTGAACCGCAAGATTCACGATTCTCGTTTTGAAACCGGCATTCTCCAGATGGGTGGACATCGTCATGAATCCTATCGGATACATCTCAAATACCGGTGATGATGGAACGACGTCACTTACTGGACCATAAAATATGGGTTTCTTTCTAAAATCATAAACGCTTGGTGCATGTATGAACACTATATCTGATCCCATCTCTCTCACCCTACACTCCAAATCGTCTCATACGCTGTTGATATGATCTTATTGCCCTTAGAAAATCAATGTATCTGAAACCTGGCCAATAGATATCTGTAAAGTATAACTCCGAATAGGCCATCTGCCAAAGCAAAAAATTAGATACCCTGATCTCCCCCGATGTCCTTAACACAAGATCTGGATCGGGAGTATCTGATGTATACATATGCAACGAGAATGCCTTCTCATCGATGTCTTCGACATTCATCTCCCCGTCCTTGACCTTTTGCGCTATTTCCTTAACGGCACTGATGATCTCTTGTCTTCCGCCATAAGCAATGGCCATGTTCAATCCGAAATCAGAATAATCTTTGGTCTTCTCTTCTGCATAATCAACAGCTTTCATGAATTCGGGTGACAACATATCCCTGTCACCAATTACTTTTAAACGAACCTTATGCCCGTGAATGCGTGGATCATCAGCAAATTCCATCAAAGAGTCCTTTATCATGTTCAGCAGAAAATCAACTTCTTCATCCGACCTGGAAAAATTCTCCGTCGAAAAGGCATAGACCGTTAGCATCCTGACCTTTGCCTTGTAACACCAATTGACCACCTCTTCTAGCTTCTCCTTACCTTTGATGTGCCCCTCACTTGCATCCGATTTCATGACCTCTTCCGCATACCTGCGGTTACCGTCCATAATGATGGCAATATGCTGAGGAATACGCCCCTCAAGCACTTCTTTTTCCAATTTATCTTCGTATTTATTGTACGCTGTACTTGTGATTATATCAGAGATGCCCATATTACTCAAAATCCTCAGGGACGCCGGCTGACTTCACACCTAAATCAAAACATCCAATTGCCGCTACCGCACCGATGACACCTTTCTTTCCTGTTATTGATATCACCTGTACGTCATTCTTTCTAGCAATTTCTACTGCATCCTTCTCTTCGTAAAGAATGTATTTTGCGCCCCATCCCCATTTCTCTAATTCTTCCGGAACCTTAAGTCCAATAAATACTGTCATTACAGTCTCATCGGATAATGTCTCCTTGGCTATGTAT
>JBAZDV010000060.1:0-6279 GCA_041654195.1 Candidatus Methanomethylophilaceae archaeon
GAAAAGGACGAAGATGTCAGAAAGCAAGTTGAATCTGTTCATAAGACCTTGAATATTGATCTTGATTCAGAGAAATATTCACTTGTTCTGAATAATGCAAAGATTCAGGACTTCAAAGAGGGACTTCTCGATGAAGCTGATATAACACTCATCTCTACGCCAGAGAATCTGACTGCCCTGATCAATGGTGAACTTAGGCCTATGAAAGCTTATGTGACGAAGAAGATTACAATAAAAGGAAAGTTTGAGGACTTATTGTATCTTAAAAAATTGTTTTGAGAGTGTCTGGAGTTAATTTTTTTTGTTATGCAAAGTATAAATATAACGTGTAGGTTAGCATGAGTCATAGCGAGGTAGGGTAGCCAGGATATCCCGTCGGGCTCATAACCCGGAGACCGATCGTTCAAATCGATTCCTCGCTACCATTCTTTTCTTAATGCGATTTCTATCTTTACTCTGATGTTTCTATTTAAAGAATTTTAGATAAGGGGTTTTAGATCAGGTTCTGATAGAATAATCAGAGTTCGTCCCTTCTTATTCTGATAGAGTTTTCTACAGAATAACAAGCATTCTTTCATTATCAATGTCTCCAGTGGTAAGCATATTTCCGAATGATATTAGTTACGGAATTTTCTTGTTTATCATCTACAACAATCTCAAGTTTGATATTTTCGATTTTATCGACTATAAATTCACCGACATTGGTTGTAAATTTTAGTCCTGACTGGGTACTACACCTTATGTGTGTATTGAAGGATTGTCCAGGTTATCATTGCAAATGCTGCTGATATCTGTGTAACGACCATTACGTTTATTGCAAGACCGTTTGCCGCAAGTCCGGATCCATCGTTAAATCCAAACCATCCTATCCAAAACAAGGTACAGCCAAGGAATGCCATATGAACACTGTAGGGTCGATCTTTAAAGATACGTTCGCTACGTTTACCTACAGACAATACAAGTGCCAGACCAGTTATTGCTGCGCATATGTGAACAACAGTACCCCATGCAAAATCAAGTACGGTCAGGTATTCTGCAAATAGACTAACGTCCCAAACCCAGTGAGCCATTGGTGCGTATACGAGTATGGACCAAATCGCAATAAATATGACAAGTGACAATTCAAACAGATCTCGATCTTTATGATTGTTCTCATTATCAATTTTATTTTTCAAATAAATAAAAATATGAATCTATGCACAATGTCATATTCTAAAAGTATGTACATTTGTAATAGTACATTAAAAAAGATGTATAAATCAAAACTCAAAAGGGCAGAATTAAAAAAAGTATTTAATCAGTGTACTTTGACAGCTTTTTTTCAAGAACACCAATGTCTTCCACATAGATATTTTCAGGGCATTCTAGGTCGTCCAAACAACCTACCCAGTAAACAACGACACCAGGCCCGAAGATCTTTGTGTATGGTATAAGCTGTTTTCTAGAGTTGAACCGAAATTCCGTATTATCGCCAAACGATGCTTTGCTTTCGACCCAATAGATCTTGTGACCTTCATATATCATGGGTTCATTCAACAATGCATCTGGAGTTTTCTCATACTCTCCTCGGATATCATTCTCAGTACGGTATTTGATATTCTGTTTGTCAAGCCAATCATGTAAAAGAGATTCACCCCAAAGACCTCTTTGCTTTTGTTCTTCGTTGGCATCTGGTGAGTAGATAAGATCGTTTTTTGCGACATCTCTGAGTTCACAAGCTGTTTTTTCATTTAATTGATCAGGATCGTTGATGTATGACCAGAATTCTTTCTTTGATGCTCCGTCTTCCATAAAAATAAACATTGCCATCAGAATTGGTGGAAATTTCCATTCTTCGGAAAGTTGCATCATAGTTTTGCCTTTTTTCCACTCTTTCAGGATGCGGGGGGTGTTTTGTTTAACCACGTAAAATCTCTTCTTCACATCTCTGCTGATTTTTTGGGTGTACATTGTCTTTAGAAGACGTGAACTGTAGCCTTCAAGCTCAAGCTTTTCAAAGTCATATGGGCAATTAAGGCGATTGTAGAGTGATTTATATTCCTGATATTCCATTAGATGACCTGTTTGAGTTTATTGTAGAGGTCGTTGGCTGCCTGAATGACGACATCCGTTACCATGGACGTGGGCGGGCAATATGCATTTTCTGCACGTGTCACGAAATCTTCAACAGTTGAGCCATTTATTATTTCTGAGGTTAGCCAGTTGATGCGGCCTGTAGCATCTTCTCCGGCGATTATTTGTGCGCCGATCATCCTGTGTGAGCAAGAATCTGCAAGTATCTTTACGATAAGTTGTTTTCCGCCGGGGTAGTATCTTGCACGAGTGAGACCGATTGCCTTTCCCTCAATGGTTTTGATTCCGTACCATGATGCTAATCCCTGGGAGAGGCCGGTTCCAGCGATATGAATATCACCGATGACGCTGACCCAAGGACTTGCTACAGGACCTGAAATTGACTTGCTACCCGTCGCATTCATTCCCGCCACTATTCCTTGTTTTACTGCAGTTGATCCTAACTGACTCATGGTGGGTCCAGCAGCAATTGCAGATTGACATTGGACTACGTCACCTGCAAGGAAAATATCATTGACAAGGCGTCCTTTTTTGTAAGGTTGCATAGTGGGTGAGACCACAACTGCGCCCAGCTGTCCAATATCAAGACCAAGTGCATTGGGGATTGCAAGATTTGCACGAACACCTGTTGCAAAGATCACCATATCACACGGATATTCTTTTCCGGCCGCTGTGATGCTCTTAACATTTTCTTTACCGTTAACAGCTTGAATAGGAGCTTTCATGATAAATTTAATGCCTTTTTTTTCAAGATATTTCTGAACGGGTTCTGCCATATCTTTGTCTGCGATACGTGGGATTACCTGATCCATCATTTCGACGACCGTAACATCCTTTCCAATGTTGTTAAGAGCTAACGCAACCTCTAGTCCAATGACACCTGCACCACCGATGACAACAGTCTTGGCGTTTTTCAATGCAGATTCTATGGCCTTTCCGTCGTTGATAGTCCTAACAACAAATACACCTTCTAAATCAGTACCTGCGATGGGTGGTATGAAAACGGTACCTCCTGTTGCAATGATGAGTGAATCATAACTGTAAGTTTTATCATTCGCTGTCACGGTTTTCATTTCACTGTCGACTGCGGTGACCTTTGTTCTTGTAAGGACGGTAATATCTTTTTCCTTGGCATAGAATTCAACATCGTGCATTATGATATCTTTCCATACTGTTCTTCCTTCTAGAACCCATGGGATGACACATGGAGAATATGAAATATGTTCGTCCTCAGTGAATACTGTGACCTTTGCGGTCGGATCTTTCTTCTTAGCACTGGATGCTGCGGGCATACCGGCAGCTCCGGATCCGATGACGATGATGTTCTTAGCCATAGGCGTCGCTTCATGATTAGACGGACACATATTAAAGTTTGTAGGACAGATTTCGTGTGTGCGAGAGGTCGGTTTGATGGCAAGTAATATAACCATCACGGCTATCAGATTGCAGGGATATCAGATGATGAAGGACAAAAGATCCCCCGACCAACTCGAGACGTTGTGGAAGGAGAAGGACATGGTCGGCGGTGAGATCGCTGATGCATTGGTCATTATCATGCGTACCAACGGATGTGCGTGGGCAAAGACTGGTGGATGTACGATGTGCGGATACCGTTCAGCATCATTGAGGGATGTGAAAACAGAGGATCTTCTGAAACAATTGGATCAAGCTTTGGGAAAATATGATAATGAGCCATTTGTAAAGATATATACCTCAGGCAGTTTCTTGGATGAGAACGAGATTCCTGAAGAGGTTAGGAATAAAATATTCGATGCATTTTCCGGATGTAAGCGTATTCTTTTTGAGAGTCGTCCTGAGTTTATAACCAACGATATAATTTCAACAGTGCCAGATACTGTTACTGTTTCATTGGGGTTAGAGAGTTGTGACCCACAGGTAATGAAAATCAGCATAAATAAAGGATTTACTCCCGACGATGTTAAGACCGCAGGAAAGAACATTAGGGATGCAGGTCTTGCAGTGAGAACGTATCTGCTTTTGAAGCCACTATACTTGCAAGAGGCAGCTGCAATACGCAGTACTGTAGAGGCTGTTCATTTTGCAGATTCCTTTTCTGACGAGATTTCAATCAATCCAGTGAATGTTCAGAAAGGCACGTTTGTTGAAAAGATATGGAAGAGAGGCGATTATAGGCCGCCATGGATATGGTCCTTGATTGAAGTACTAAAACAGACGGCTGGTACAGTAAACTCAAGGCTCATGTCGTCACCATCTGGAGGTGGAACTCAGAGGGGTGTGCATAATTGTGGCGAGTGTGACAGGATGGTTCTGGATGCAGTTGAAAAGTTCTCTTTTACACAAAATCCTAAGGACCTTGCAGTTACTTGCTCGTGCGTTGACAAGTGGAAATGTTATATGGAGTCTGAGGTAATACTCGGTACGTCAGCGGACCTGGATCGTGGGTTCGACGAAGATTTGATGATAAGGAAGTGAAAAAAATGGATTACGATATCAAAAAAGGCTGGTTTAAAAGCGTAGAAGGTGAAGCACTACCTGCAATGATTAAAGAAGTGTTCGGCAGTGTTAAGGCAGAGGGAGATTACTACATTTCCTCATACGGCGTTATGTCTGTGATTAAGATAAAAGTGGTTTCGAAAGATAAGATGGAAATCATAACAGAGACGAACAAAGTCGGACTTACTGATGATGCAATACTAGACAGCAAGAGAAAGCTCAACATCTTTGCAGAAAAAGCAACTGGCTTTGATGCAAAGGCACGTATGAAAAGGGCACAGCAAAAAGCAAAAAAGGGTACCGTTTGAAAACTGTCCCTTCTTCTTTTCTATAAGAGACACCCAACCTTTATATACGGTGGGTCTATACCATTTTTTAGATTAACACGCTAGATGTTCGACCAGACGCCCTGGGCAATGTGTAATGCAACCCTCGTCCAATCTCACGTTGAAATTATTGAGATGGATACGGCGTCACGGTCGAGGATTAAGACGTTGAGATCGACTGAAATGCGAGATTAGCGAAGATACTCTCGCTGGATGTGAAATATGTCACAAAGGAGACGTCCGAAGAGGGGATCACAGGGATACGGCCCTAGAAAGAGAGCACAGTCCCAAACACCCCGCCTTGATTCATGGCCCGATATTAGCGGAGCCCCTAAAATTCAAGGTTTTGCCGGTTATAAGGCCGGTATGACGCACGCTTTCATGGTCGATAAGCGCGCGAAGAGCACGACATCCGGTATGGAACTCCAGGTCCCGGTAACGGTACTTGAGGTCCCACCGATGAAGATAGCAGCAGTTAGGTTTTATGAGAACACGATTTACGGACTTAAAACTGCAGGCGAAGTATGGGCCCAGGACCTTGATCCTTTGCTCTCAAAGCGCCTCAGTGTGCCTAAGAATCACGATGCAGCCTCATTCGCAAAGTATGATGGTGTCGACATCGAAGATGTCCGCGTTATCGCCTACACTCAGCCCAAGATGGTCAAGGGAGTCCCAAAAAAGGTCCCTGATATGATGGAGCTCAGGATCGGCGGCGGCTCAATTGATGAGAGGATGGAGTACGCTAAAAAGATTCTCGGTACAGAGGTCGGAATTAACGATTTCGCAACCGAGGGTGGACTTATCGATGTTATTGCTGTAACGAAAGGAAAAGGATTCCAGGGTGTTACCAAACGCTGGGGAGTAAAGCTTCTTTCACACAAAAACAGTAAGCATCGCCGTGGAATCGGTAACTCGGGACCTAAGAGGCCTGGATACCTGAGGGGAACAGTTCCCGGATCTGGACAAATGGGATACCATCAGAGAACCGAGTTCAACAAGCAACTCATTAAGATTGGAACAGAGGGATCAGAGATCACCCCTAGGGGTGGATTCCTCAATTATGGAGATGTCATCAATACGTATGCTCTTGTTTATGGATCCGTACCTGGACCCGCAAAGAGACTTATTAGGTTGAGAGACCCCACCAGAGCACCTAAGAAGGTAATCACTGAGGTTAACATCACGTATATTTCAACCGAATCAAAACAGGGGGCATAAGTAAATGGCACAGACAAATGTCTATTCAGTTAGTGGAGAAGTCGCCGGTAAGGTTGACGTTCCAGTAGCTTTCAATACTCCATATAGACCTGACATAATCAAAAGGGCAGTCCTTGCGGCAGCAGCTAACAAGAGACAGCCTTACGGACCTAACAAGAAGTCTGGTATGAAACACTCTGTCAGTACA
>JBAZDV010000061.1:0-6163 GCA_041654195.1 Candidatus Methanomethylophilaceae archaeon
GCTTTCAGACCGAGAACACGGTCCTCGACCATATCGTTTCTGCCGACACTGTGTTTTCCGGCAAGCTTGTTGAGCGTGACGATCAGTTCGACACCGCTCATCTTTTTGCCGTTCAGTGATACCGGTACACCGTTTTCAAATCCGACGGTGATGATCTCTGGCTCGTTTGGTGCGTCTTTTAACGCTGCAGTCCAGTGATAAATCTCCTCGGGGGGGTGATAGTCCGGCTCTTCAAGGCGGCCGCCTTCGATGCTGCGGGACCAGATATTTTCATCAACACTCCAAGGAGTGGATTTTTTTACCGGAATCGGGATATTGTTCTGTTCTGCGTAATCGATTTCCCATTCACGCGTCATATTGTGTTCACGCATCGGAGCAACGATGTCAAATCCGTGCATGCGGAAGATGTAATCGAATCGAAGTTGATCGTTTCCTTTTCCCGTGCACCCGTGTCCAATCGCAGATGCATTCTCCTTTTTTGCGATCTTTACGATCTCTTCAGCGATGATCGGGCGGGCGAGGGATGTTCCCATAGGATATCCTTCGTAAAGCGCGTTTGCCTTGATTGCCGGGAAGACATGATTTTTGACAAATGCATCCTTTAGGTCAAGGGTATAATGCTTGTCTGCGATGAGGTTTCCTTTGTCGGTCGCCATTTTAACTTCGCTTTCGGGCTGACCAACATCTGCCGCAACCGTGACCACACGATCGTATCCGTACATGTTCTTTAAGATTGGAACACAAATTGAGGTGTCAAGACCTCCGGAAAAGGCGAGGACAACAGTGCCTTTCCCTGTTTTCTCATTCGTATCTGTCATGTGAATCTCCGATAAATACTGAATACTATTTGTGTGCGCAAGATATTCAATACTGTGGCTTGCAGGAGTGCTTTCATTTGTGGTTCGTCAAATCAATACCCTGTTAACTTGGTTTGATTAAAAATTAGATTCACTTCCCTCTCTATATTACTCAAGCATAGAAATTAGATATTTCTTCAATTATTGGATACAGACGCTTTCTAATGTAAAAATTTGTATTAATAATAAATTGAATAGTAATTTATAGTATTACTAATTTAAATTTATGTATGAATTTACTATTTTCCCCCCCTCTCTATACAACAACAGGAGATCCATTATTTAGCTTGTTGATGTCCCGTTACGGAGGGGCTCTGTGAATCTGCAAAAAAAAGAATTCAAATTAAAAACGCTCCTGATCATACTTACCCCGATTGTTCTGGTCAGCATGTTGCTTGCTGTCGGTCTTGGACCGGTAAGCGTTAGTCCTGCAACAACGATCAATGTCATATTCAGTCAGTTTCCGATTCTCCAGAATCTGGTCAGCGGCAACTACACCCAACTCGATTACAACATTGTTTGGGGGCTTCGTCTCCCGCGTGTCCTTCTTGGTTTTATCGTTGGAGCTTCACTTGCTGTTTGCGGAGTTGCTATGCAGGCACTTGTTCGGAATAAATTAGCAGATCCTTTTGTTCTCGGGGTCTCTTCCGGCGCTTCCGCTTCGGCCACATTTTTTATGGTAACCGGGACATTTGCCTTTCTTGGTACATACGCGCTATCATTCAACGCATTTTTAGGCGCTGCCGCATCAATTATCCTTGTTTACTGGCTTTCCCGTGTGAAAGGACGTATCAACATTCCTACGCTCCTTCTTTCTGGAGTTGCTATTGCCATGATTTTGGATGCCGTAACAAAAACTATTGCTCTAAGTGCTCCGAATGCACTTGCCGTACATAATCTTGATTTTTGGATGACTGGGTCATTAGCTGGTGCAAAATGGGGATATCTTACCCTACCTCTAGTGGTCATGCTTATTTGTTTGTTCTATCTCATGATTCATTACCGGACTCTGAACCTTCTCCTTCTCGGCGACAATACTGCAGGAACTCTCGGTGTTAATGTGGGACGAACACAAAAAATGCTGGTTCTTATCTCCTCCCTTCTTGCCGGTGTCACGATTGCCGTCAGTGGTTCAATTGGATTTGTCGGATTGATGATTCCCCATATTAGCCGGATGCTTGTGGGAAGCGATCACAAAAAAGTCCTACCGTTATGTGTACTCCTTGGCGGGTTCCTTGTTGTCTGGACGGATGTAGCCGCCCGCCTCATTCTCGCTCCCGAAGAACTGCCGGTAGGAATACTTACGGCAATTATCGGTGGTCCCTGTTTTATAGCACTGCTTAAAAGTAAAGCAGGAAGGGCAATATGATGACCAATAAATTAGAGGTACAACATTTGTCATATGCCTATTATGATGAGGATGTTATCTCTGACATTGATCTGTATGTTGCAGAAAACGAGTTTGTTGGGCTTGTTGGTCCAAATGGATGTGGAAAATCGACCATTCTAAAAAACATTTATGGCAGCCTGCATACAAATCGCGGGAGGATTTTATTGGACGATGAACCAATCTCCCACATGAATGCAAAACAAATCGCTCGGAAAATGGCAGTTGTTGGTCAGGAAAATGAGTTTGACTTTGATTTCAGTGTGAATGAAATGGTGGCAATGGGTAGATCTCCGCACAAAAAACTGTTCGATCCCGATACCAAAGAAGATGAAGATATCATTATGGAGGCACTTCAGCGGGTAGGCATGTTGTCCATGATTGATAGGAAATATTCTACCCTTTCCGGAGGGGAGAAACAGCGTGTTCTCATTGCCCGGGCCATTGCCCAGAAGACGGATTTTTTCATATTGGATGAACCAACCAATCATCTGGATATTAGTTTTCAGCTTCAGGTATGTGAAATTGTTCGTGGTCTTGGTGTTACGGTTCTAACAGCTATGCACGATCTGAATCTGGCCGCTCTCTTTTGTGACCGGATTTATGTTATCAAAGAACATGCAGTGTATCGTTTTGGTACTGCTGAAGAGATCCTTACTCCTCAACTTATCAAAGAGGTGTTTGGGGTAATAGCCGATGTCAAAATTCATCCCGTTACAAAAAAACCAAATATCATTTTTATTCCGGATCTATCCTGAATGGCGGGTATGTGTTTTGTCCAATAATATTATTAATATTAGAATTAATAATATCTAGTAAAAATATATATGTAATTAGTAAGCATATATTCTGTTGTAAAATATTAATTGGTGTGAAAAACTATGAAAAAATTATTTCTATTTACAGTCGCCTTTCTATTATTGGCGATTATATTTAGCGCAGGTTGTGTTGGAAGTAATAATCAGGATGCCGGTAAAAGTGATTATACCCCGGTTACTGTGGAAAATTTTGGCAGAACCATTACGATTACCGAAAAACCGACCTCCGTTGCGGTCGCGGGACCAAACTGCGCAGAGGTGTTTGTAGCATTGGGTTTAAGTGATATCGTTGTCGGCAAGTCCTGTGATAATCATTGCCTTGGTCCTCTGCCGGAATATGCAGCTGGATACAACAGTATGCCCGAATTGACCCATGGCTACCCAACTCTCGAAGCAGTTGTAACGAGCGGGTGTGATTTCCTGTATGCAATTGATTGGGTGTTTGAAGGTGACTTCACTGTCGAAGCTCTTGAGCAGTATGGAATCACTGTATATGTCTGTGAAGCAACAGATTACGAGGGTGTTTGGAAGGAAATAAGGGAACTTGGTGAAATTTTCGAAGTTCAAGAAGCTGCAGATGCCTATATTGCTTCAGAAAAAGCAAGAATTGCTGCTGTTGAAAAAACTGTTTCTGGTCAGGACACGCTGAAAGTATTTATTTATGATTCTGATACGGGAAGCGGTGTTTACACTGCCGGTGCGCCAAATATTGAAACAAAGTTTATTGAAACCGCAGGTGGTGTTAACATCTTTGATGATTTGGACAAAGCATGGGTCGGTGTTTCGTATGAAGAAATACTTGCAAGGAACCCTGATGTTATCATCATTCACGATTATGAAGAGGCAACCTATGAAGAAAATGTTGAGGCTTTAATGCATGATCCAATTTTGTCTCAACTTGATGCAGTGAAGAATAACCGCTTTGTTCGTCTTTCTCTTGAATCTGCTCTGCCTGGTTCGCGAACTGCATATTCTATTGAAGTAATTGCAAAAGGGATGTTCCCGGAATTATTCTAAGTTACGAGTGATCTCCCTTCTCTTTTTTTATCGGAGTTGTTGTAAAATGGTATTTTTGTAATGTTATTTTTAACATGCCGGTATTAATCCAAAGCGTTGTTATTTACTAATGTGTAACTTTTATGTCGATTTTTTAACTCTACAAAAATGCCCTCAAAGACAATAGCATATACATATGATTCATTTCATATCTAGATTCACGTTTATCTCTCCAGAGAAAGCAATCTATACTTTACATTAATATCATTGCAGGACGCATGGATATAAGAAACTAAAGGGTGTGTCCCCCCTCCAAAATGAAGAGTGAAAGCGCATATGTTTTATCAAATAATTTTATGTTGGATAGTCAGATGATATTTTTCGTTTGAATTTGTGTCCCACACTATTATCATAATTGTTGATAAGATGAAGCTTGGAAAATGGCCTATATCAATCAAGTTTGAAGTTGAATTCATATCAAACCGCTTGATCTCCACAACAAAAGACAGGACCATACGCGCATAATATTATTGATTATCCCTTGCATTCAAGGTGGGCTTCACTCCGCTTCTTCACCGTTTTCAGATATATGATCCTAACCAGCAGTCTCCGGCAGTATCTTCTGATGATCCTCGCGAGCATAGCTGTTTTTCTGGATTACCTAGATACGAGTATTGTCTCTATTGCTTTGCCTACGATATCTGTCGATCTGGGGGTTGGATCATTTACGGCTTCCTGGGTGATGACATCGTATCTTCTTGCCCTCGGGAGCACACTTCTTCTCTTTGGGAAACTTGCTGACAGGACCGGACGTGAGCGGGAGATTTTCACCGCAGGGTTTGTTTTGTTTACGTGTGCCTCCCTTCTCTGCGGTCTCTCTGAGAATATTGGCATGCTGATTGGTTTCCGTGTTTTTCAGGGAATCGCCGCCGCAATGATGGTTTCTACGGCGACAATGCTCGTCACAACACGCCTGCCGGAAGGTATTCGGGGTATTGGCATGGGTGTCATTGCGACATCAGGAGGAGTTGCTCTGGCATTGGGTCCCGGAATCGGCGGTGTCGTGACCGAGTTCATCAGCTGGCACTGGATCTTCTTCGTCAATATACCTGTTGGAATAGTAGGGGTCTTCCTCGCTCTTTTCCTGATCCCAAAGTCGGAGGTACGATCGTGTGCAAAGGACCCATTTGATATTTCCGGCGCTATCCTTTTGGCAGTTACTCTTGTTTCGCTTCTCACAGGTCTTGAACTTGGCGTTTCCAGCGGGTGGACACTCCCTGCGATTCTGCTTCTGATGATAACACCTGTTGCCGGTTTTCTTTTTATTCGACGAGAACTCTCGCATCCCGATCCTGTTCTTTCAGCGAAGCTTCTCTTAAACAGAACTGTCATGTGGGCGTCTCTCTCGACACTGCTGGTAACGCTCGTCTATCTGGGTGTTGTTTATCTGATGCCCTTTTATCTGACTGGGTCATACCAGATGTCCGTAGCATCGGCAGGGTTCGTGATGCTTCTTGCGCCGGTTTCGATGGCGTTCATTGGAATTCCTGCGGGTTCTCTCACGGGAAAATTTGGATGCATGCATCTCTGCAATACTGCTGCCGTAATTATGGCAGCCGGTCTTCTGATTCTTGTGTTCAGTGTTATCCTTTTCTGTCTGCCGTTATTGTTTGCCGGACTTCTTTTGCTTGGGCTTGGCATGGGACTGAATGAAGGGCCAAGCATGCAGAGAATCACTATTCACAGTCCCCGGGAGATGCAGGGGTCTTCGGGTGGTCTGATATTTACGGTAATGAATATCGGATGCATTCTTGGAGTGGCAGTGTTTTCGGTCGCGGCATCACTGGGGTCCGGGAGCGGTGAAGTGTATACTGATCAGGGTGTGGCTATTGCCTGTATTGTGGGTTTGACGGCAACGGTTTTTGCATATGCTGCCTCCCGTCTTGCACGTGACCAAATTCGCTGTTGATCTGTTTTTTTAATAAAAAACCCCGTATGTGGGCAATTTCAACGCATAAACTCCCATTATACATAGCTTTATTACCTCAGGGGGAAATCAATAAATTAAACCCTTTGGAGGAAAAAACATGTCCGAACTCTACAAA
>JBAZDV010000062.1:0-6019 GCA_041654195.1 Candidatus Methanomethylophilaceae archaeon
CTATAACGATCGCAACAGGGTTTCCGACTATCTGCATAAAGACGAGCGATTTCATGAGATCTATCTTTGGCGGATCTATTTCCAAAGAAAAACTTCTGATTATTCCTTCCTCTTCCATCTTTGCAACACGACGACTTACCGTTGCCTTGGATATACCCAATGATTCACCGATCGTACCCATCGGCGTCCTTGAATCCACTCTTAACATTTTGAGGATCTCGACATCTTTCTTATCTAGTTCGGACAATGAAACACCGTTCCACATTTACCTTGAATGTCGTAATAAAGGAGAAGGTTAAAAGATTTAGGCGTAGCATCAATCTCTTTTTGCTTTTGTAAGGACGCCGTTCTCGTAAACATTGAGTATCTCGGACATCTCAGGGATCAGATTGTAAGGAACACCGACAGCCAGCTCGTCAGGTTTCATATCGGTCTTTTTCCTGCATCCAAAACATCCCAGCGAAATATTGGGTTTTCCTGTCATTATCGGCACTGCTGTGATATCTTCACACGCACACTGGAAGGGTGCTGTGCTATATTGTACACGCCCACCCTTCTTGTACGTCAGCAAAGACTCGAACCAATAGATCCTCTCAGGTACATCAACAAATATTACTACATCTGGCACAAAATCTGCATCTTTCAAAGGACACACTATCTCTCCATCTGTCTCATAATCAACATTCACACGCTGATCGATCATCGCTTTCGCGGAAGCCGGCGATTCATGAATACCTATTCCCGCATGAAACTCTCCGTTCGCAACTTTTTCTGGATCTCTCATCATCCCGAGGCATGCTGCACCAATATGACATCCTTGTGCATCCAAAGGCAGTTTGTATTTACCGCCATTTCTGGCATTCATAACGGCCTGACAATGGCTCAACTGCTTTTCAGGCACCGAATATCCCTCGGGATATTTCGTACCTTTTTTGACCAATTTCACGGCTATCGGTTCAGATCTGAGTTTTAGCACCGTTTTGAATCTGTCCGCATATTTTGCATTTTCACTCTTTTGTCCTGACATAGAAATGTTAACGACGTATAGAAGGAATAAATGTTTGCAACACAAATACCAAATCATCGATTCATTTTGTTGATTTAAAGCCCGATTCAAACATTATATCCATATTGTTTCATAAAAATAAATTCTGCGAATCGCTAAATACCAGCCACAGATTTGATATTTCAAAAAATATAGGGGATTTAACCCCCTTAAAAAGATTACGCTTCGTATGTGACCTTCAGATTTGTGAAGTTGAAGACTTTTTCCGGACAATGGAACTCGCAAGCCTGACATGCCGTACCCAGACAAAGATCTGAACGAACATTGATCTGTGACTTTCCGTCAACCTTTAGAACGACGAGTGCCTTCTCTGGACAGTCATGTTCGCATCTTTTACATCCAGTACATCCTTCAAAACTGGCCTTCATAACCATTCCGACCTTCTCCAAGGTATGAAGACCCGCTCCCATTTCCGGAATATCCGATTTTACGATCCTCTTGACAATCTTAGGAACTACTATATCTGGAAGTCTAGGGAAGCCAGATGCTATCAAAAGATCATTATACATATCCATGCTCATTCCCTCGGTCCAATAGGCCAATTCAAGAACATACATATCTTCGAATTTTTGCGATCCTGCAAACATTATATGATTCGCAGAGATTGAATTTGCGACATCTTGCATCATATCCAATGTTTTATCATCCTTCAACAGATCATGGGCCATCATCAATGACGTATTACCCAACTGGTACACTTCCTCAAGAACGCGTGGTATCATACCGCAATACTGTGCTTTGATCGGATCCACATATGTACCTGATGCGCCAGCCATATACATCGTCTTCACATCGCTGTCAGAAAGCCCCAATTCCAACATTAAAGTACGATGACCCGCTCTGATTGCCCCCATTGCCTTTCCTGCTTCTCCCACATCCCTGCTTGAAAAATAGATCCCATTGGTCAAATGGATCAATCCGTCAGAAGTATTGATATTGGGCAATTTTATCACACCTGATTGCAGACCGACAGCCATTGAAGAAACGACACCTGTTCCGGTGATTCCTCTCGCTTCGTAATCAATGACCTTGATCTCCCTTCCCGTGATTGGGTCTACTCTTCTCGTTAAGGTCGGTACAAGCTTATCATTAAGAACTATGTTATCCCACATTCCGTCTTTACCAAGATCTACATCGGAAATGGCATGAGGCGCAGCTAGCATTCCACATTTGATCGATTGACCTTCCATTGCCGGACCTGCAGCTGCCGACCCAGAATAAAGTTCACCATCATGATAAAGACCCATCTCGGCATTGGTGCCATAATCAGTGACCATACAGGTTTCTTTCTTGTTAAGCATGTTAGATTTTATTATCATAGCAAGTGCGTCCGCGCCGATCTCATGCCTAATCGCCGGTGGAATCAGAACCTCAACCTCGGGTTTTAATCCGATAAGACCGATCGTTCCGGCAGTGGATGTGTGTGCCCTTCTATCTTGCTTCACAACACCCAGTCTTTTCAACTTATTTTGACCTGCAAAAGCAAGATCACGAACCTCTATGTTTTCAAACAATGACAACTGGATAGGATTCCCGCATATTGAGACCTTCTCTACCTGAGATAGCTTCTCCTTCCCGTACAGACTTATTAGATTGTAAACGGTCTGCATAATTATCTTGTGACTGATTTCAGGACCTGATTTCATCCAAAAATGAAGATGATCCATGATATTAGCACCAGGAAGAGGATGCCTTACTGTGATTGCAGTATCCAAGATTTTCCCATTTTTATCAAGATCAACCAAATGTGACCTGAATCCACTTGTACCAAGATCGAGTGCTATTCCATATGCCATTGATGTCCCTCTTAACGGCGTATAGTTTTACTTATTATTAACCGTTTACAGTGAGTCCAAGACGCACATAGTGCAATTGCCACATACAATCTAAAAAAAGAAAAGTGTTGAAAGAAAGAAGTTTGAAGGACGACTGATTCATCCTTTGATTGCCTTGACGATCGCCTTAAGGTTATCGTCAGGAATAAGTGCCGAGAGTCCGCAACCAGGAGATACAACGTTGAATCCTGCCTCTGCGATCCTCTTTGCTGCTGCTGCACAATCTGCAGGGGTTCCCTGAAGCAACGGATTAACGACACCGATATTTCCAATGAGTGCCGCACGTCCATTGACGATCTTGACCGCTTTTGCAGAGTCGACCTTCTCCTCAATTGAAAGACCGGTGACACCGGTTGCAATCATAAGACCGAGAATAGGTTCTGTGTCTCCGCAGATGTGGAGGACAGTGTCTGCTCCCTTGGTCTTTGCAAGGCTATGCTTGACGTATTTTCCAGAATATTCTGTGAACATATCAGGCGACAGAAGGTCTGTTGAAGCTGAAGGTTCGGACATCTGAATGATATCTGCGCCTGCATCAGACAGTGCCTGACAATATGCCCCTACTACAGGTGTGACCGCATCTACCCATTTGCTTACCTCTGCAGGCTCCATCATGATACCGAAAACGAGATTCTCGGTTGACACGAGGTGACCTGCAAGTGTGAAAGGTCCGGTGTTACCTGCGACAACTGCGTATTTGTCTCCGTGCTCTTTTGCCATGATCCTTGTTGCGTCGATGACGACCTTGGCCCTACCGCCTGAGATGAACTCCTCGGGGGACATAAGGTGAGGCTCGTCGTATACGCCTGACATTGGATCAAAGTTGAATGGATGCTTTTTGAGCATGGGTGTCCTGTCTTGTTTTCCAGGATCGACTACACATCCGAGTCTCTCCGCCTCAGCGGTAAGACAGAATGATGATCTGACTGCCTCGAATCCGAAGACTGTTGCCTGTGCCGCTCCGAGTGTTGCCATCATCTGGGCATCGGAATGTGCTGCAGGCCAATAGACACCTGTTGCTTTCTGTTGACCAATGGTCGCACTCTGTGTGAAAACAGCCACTGGGGGCCTATCTAAGGTCTCTTGTTTCATTGCTGCGAGTACTCTTTCTCTTGGAGTCATTGACATGATGATTTTCTCCTGTGGTTGTGCATGGCACTCAACTTATTTAACGTGAACGTACTGCATATCACGCGTATTGCGCGTGCACAAGAAGGCGTGAAAAAAAATGAAATTGTTAAAAGCGTTTTCAATACTTTTCAGGTGGATCGCCGATAGCTCTTGAGATGATCTCAACGAAGTTAACGGTCCTTGCGAGACCCTCTTCTTCCCAATTGCCGACACCACCCTCCGTTGCCATATAGGTCTTGATCTTTGATGATGTAACGATATTCCTGGCACCATATCCCTTGACCTTTGATTCCAAAAAGGATTCGAGACTGCGTTTGGCAGATGCTACCGCAGTATCAAGGTGAGTATGATACGAAGACCCCATGAACGGAACATTAGCCAGATACCTGTAATCGGGTGTGGGTATTATGGTTGCTGATAATGATTCTGCGATCTTACTTGAGATTGCTCCGACAGCATTACCAACATCATAATTATCAGGAAATATGACCTCCGTTCCAAGCCTTTCTCCTACGTCTTCCATCATGAATTTAGATGGCGCACCGAGACCAATGATCGGAACTTTGAAATTGGGCTTTATCTGCACATTGCCCGTATGGTTCAGCGAAAGCATCCTTCTTAGAAGCATATACGAACCCTTGTCTTGCCAATTTAACATCTCATCATCGAGCATTTTTGTCATTACCGCCTCAGCTACCTTGATTCTGATCTCATTGGTAATGGCCTTCGCGGCCTGCTTCTCAGTCATGCCTAATTTCTCACTGATCGCATGAATACCTGCACGCGCCCCCTCGTAACTTCCATTATCGAACACGTGACCATAGACCATCATGTCAGTAGGTGTGAGAGATGCTAGTTTGATCGCTCCTTTGGAAACAAGAGATTTTAATTCCTGATCGATGACCCAAAGACCCTCAACAGCATTCATTACCTCCATGCTGTCCATGGGTCCTTTTCCCACCATAGCTCTGAATACACGGACCTCTCTTCCGCTCAACGACTTTTCATCGTAACATTCCTCAGCCTCGTAGTAGTCGTAAATATCCGTGAGCATGATCTTCTCGATGACATGAGGACATTCAGCAGCGAATATTGACAAAGGAATGACCCTTTCCGGTCCAATGGAGAACATCGAACCTTTAAGTGATATTCTTGAATCGCCCCCTAATGCTACCGTGTACATATCTACAGCCCTAACACGTGTCCTCCATTTTCCAACGGCTGCACCCTCGAACTGAATCTGTGGGAATCCAGCATCCATTATTGCAATATCAGTGGATGTACCGCCTATGTCAACCATAACGCAGTCATCCAATCCTGAGAGAACCTTCCCGCCCATAGCACTGGCAGCAGGACCCGAAAGGATTGTTTCTACAGGATGCGTTCTTGCCTCATCCAATGTCATAACGGAACCATCCCCCTTGTAAGCCATGATAGGTGCATTGATCCCTTTCTCAATGAATGTCTTCTCTACATCATCAAAAAACTTGCTGACTATTGGGATGAGCTTTCCATTAAGGACTGCAGTTTCTGCCCTCAGGTCGATACCTAATGCAGCAGAGAGCTCATGACCGGCAATGACCGGGAGTCCTGTCATTTTGATTGCCAGATCCTTGACCTTTTTTTCCTGTGACGGATTGGCATTTGCAAACAATCCTGAAATGGCAATTGCATCCACCCCTACTGATGCTTTCTTTATTGCTGCCATTACCTCTTCTTTGACCATCGGTGCAACCGCTTTTCCCCTGCTGTCACATCCACCTTTGATGAACACCTGATTCTTCTCACCAAAATTAACCGAGGTCATCGGATCCCATCCAATTAAAATAAGGCCCACTTCCCCCCCCTGACCTTCTAAAATAGAATTTGTCGCCAAAGTAGTGGAGATACCGACCAATGAAATGTCAGAAGGTTTGACGTCACATGAGTTGAAGACCGCATCAACCGACTTGTATAACCCTATAGATAGGTCGTGATGCATTGTCGG
>JBAZDV010000063.1:0-5996 GCA_041654195.1 Candidatus Methanomethylophilaceae archaeon
ATTGTCTCCACAGGGGATTTCATGGCTTTAATCGTGTCGATGATAGAAAATGCAGGATATACTTCACCGCCGTAAGAACCTACGATTATCTGTATCGGATCCTGAGATTGCCGGTCATAGGCAATCAACTGCTCGCACACCTGTTTTGCGATATTGGAATCTATATCACCAAACAGGTAAATCGTTCTTTTTGCAGCACCATCTACAATTTGTTTACTATTGACTGCGTTATCCTGCCCGGGACCAGGACGTTCTGCCCGCCGCATCTGGCCGCCGCATTCAGGGCATTTCAGGTCATTACAGTGCTTATCGGACGACATCTTATACCCGCAGTCAATACATTCGCAGTTATATTTCCCTTTTCCCTCGCCTGTTTCAAGTTCTTCCTTCGTATCTTCGGGAAACATTTTGTTCAGCTCTTCACCCGTGTATTCTCTAAACTCCGGAGGCTCCTTATCCAGTTTCTTATAGTACGCGGCAAGAAAATTGTAAGCTGATTTTCTCTCATTATCCGGCATATCCACTCCACCTCGGGCCCCGAGCAATGCGGCCGTGGCAGCACGCACGCCGCCCCATACTGCCGTGAGTTTTCCCTCAATTATGTCTGCAAAGGGCAATTTGTATCCGCCTTTGGTGTCAGCGCTTTCCGGGTTGACATATACAAACGCCTGCTGATACTTCTTCCAATCAATATTTTCTCCGGATGTCGCCCATTGTTCTATCCGTTTCCGTGCCGCCGCACCGTCCCATTTCTCTGCTTCGTCAACCGGCAAATCTTTTCCCCCGCATATCCGTTTAGCCAGTATCTCTTCAAGTTCCTGGTTCAGCCAATCCTTCATTTCCTGCGTCTTTACCATTTTCAGTGCCATGGTTATCGCATGCGGGTTTGCTGCAACCGGGACCTTGCTGTATTCAAGCAAATGCCATCTGGTAAAAATCCGTCTGGGAGCTCCTTTTATACTGTATTTTTCTATTAGTTCCTTATATTCCTTATTGGGTTCTTCGTTATAACCTTTATCAACCCATTTTATGGGGATAAACCCGACGCTATTTGCCAGTGCGCCACCAACAGCCGCCTCGCATACATCCCTGGCGAAATCCGAGGAGAAATATTCCGTACGCGAACTAATACCCTGTCGTTCCGCTATTTTCTGCCATTTACTTACACCGACGGGAATACCATTATAATTGTGTCCGAACAAGACCGTCGGAGTTTTTTTGTATCCGGTCAAATCGCAACCGTCGGGAATTAAAACCTCGTTATCACGGTCCACGTCTATTGTGGATATCAGATCTATCGTTGCAGGTTTTCCGCCGTCATCTTCAGCCTTCACGCTTTTCCCAGGGAAATATCCCCATAGGACTTTGGTATCATGAGGAATCCCCTCGAGCGTCTTCTGCAGTTTCTCAAACTTGTTTTTACTGACAATCTCTCTGCGACTTTCCAGGTATTGACCGACCGTCTTGATAATCGTTTCCATTTTTATTTCCTCCATTCAGTCCTGTAATTCCCCTTCCTGCCAGTTTCCCGCTAAAATTATACAGCGGCAGTTTGGGTGTGCCGGGGGCGCTTCTATCCCCACAGAAAAATTTTCACCGATAGGTACAACTTCTCCTTCCATCGGGCCGCAAATATCACATTTTTCTGATATTTCATCTAACGCTGTGCTCCACGTTTTATCTTTGTATCCCAATCGTTTGTAGCATAACAACTCTGCGTCGTTCATCAACCTGCTGATTTCTGTCCTGGCTATTCTCAAACTGCGTACCGGATCTATTCCTTCGGTGTAACTGCCGTATAACAGCTCTATATCGTGCACTATATGCGAAGTACTCCAACCTTCGCGTATTGCCTGTTCAAGTATGTCTTTCAACCCATTCTGTATGGTTTCGTTGATAGTAAATCCGTACAAATCTTTCCACCGCTGTATCTGCGCGTCTATAAAACTGTCAAACGAATCGCCTGTAAATCCAATCGATTCAAGGTCTTCATCTGAAATCTGTTTTTTCACTGTTTTCCCGCCGTTTTCAAACTCTATCGCAGTCAAAAAGCCGAATATCACGGCCTGCGTTATATGTTTCTTGGACACCTGTGTTAACTTTTCAGCCTGTTCTTTGATAGGTGGGAAGATAAAATCTATCAATCCTTTGCTCTTGCCTGCATCCAGGATCCGTCGCAGGTTGGCAATTACTATCTTTCGCTGATCGGTAAAAAACTTCTTAAGATCCGTTATGTAACGTTTCTCAATAGCTTCCTCGCCTTTAACCCACATGTTCCACTTCTGCGTTTTAACCTGCTGCCAGTTGTCTCTCATCTGCCGTTTAATAGCATGCACCTTGTGATCATACACATGCCCTGTTTTGTCTCCTGCGGCATAACCGGACATCTGTACCTGATTCATACCTACCCACGGCCGATGTCCCCAGGGCACGGGTTTTTCACCATCCCGTTCTTTAACCTGGTTAATCGTCCAGACGCCCGTTTTTAACTTGCTTTCTTCCTTCTGCAGCTCGAATTCCCTGTCTGTCGGTGTTACATCCTCGCTTTCGCAAACCAGCTTATCATCCCATCGTGGCAGCAGGAACTTGTTCATCGAACTGTCGCGCATGATCAGTTTCGGCTGAACGGTTTCTTCTGTATACATCCGGTCCAGTTCATAAGCATTGCTGCGCGATGACGATGCAGTACTTGCACCTTCGCCCAGTTTGAACTCCGGCACACCATAACCGTTCAAAATATCTTTTTTCGTCAATTTACGGCCGTCTGCAAACCCGAGCTCAGCCATCGTCTTGACCAGCGACTCCACCTCTTTCACACCTCGTAAAATTTTAGTCTTGCCAGCTTTGCCAACGCCGGTAAACTGCTCTTTTATTTCCTTCTTCAGTCGTTCATAATCGGTATCGCCCATTTCTTCAGGGACTTTTACCACCGTGCCAAAAAAAGCGCCATTTTCAAACAGTTGCAGACTGTATTCCATCATGGCTTTGTTCGTGTCCACCGACTCAAGCAATGCATCCAGCGGGGAAAGGCCTATGATGAGACTGTTAGGATTAGGTTCTTTGAAATGTAATATCTCCTCGGGAGAAAATCTTACTATTGAAGTCCCAACGAGATACTCATAATAATCCACTTCCACATGATTCTTGCTGTACGGGATAACTCTGTGTGAAAGAAGCGGAATAATTTGCCCGGGCAGTCCCAGCTTATTTTTAGGCAAATACCAGTAAGCGTTGCCCAGCAGTCCCAGGAAAACTTCCCGCAGGTACATAATGGAATACATGTCCATCCACGGATTCGGATTCTTCTGCAAATCCAGGAACGGATGCTCGAATATCTGTTCCCAGCTTTCCCTGCTGCCCTTTGATTTCTCAGCATATAATCTGGTGGCCACCTTTGCGGTACTGCGGGCTATGCAGGATACAGCCGCATACACCCAGGACGTGAAGTTATTCACATACGCCTGCATATCGCCCTTTGAGGTTCTTTGGAAAGAGCTGTTTGAAAACATCCCGGAGAAATCTTCCCGGTTAATAATGGGAATCCCATCAATCCCTTTCCTCATGACCGCTGTCGCTATTTTTGCCCTCTGGAATATATTCATATTTCCGCAACGCTCCAATTGCCGTAATTCCCCTGTTTGGTGCTGAACAGAAGACTTGCATAGTTGAACGCGTGAATATAGTGGTCGTCTCCAACGCGCTCTATTTCCTTCTTAACCTCTCCATGATCATCTATGGTTTTCTTCTCCACCATATTGCCAAAATGCCTTATAAACGTCTCCAGTTCAGGAGACCAGACTATTTTCACGAGCTTGTTTTTTATTTCCTCGCACCTTTCCGACAACGATAACGTTCTATCTATGTCCACCTGCCGTTTCTTTTCGTCGAACCGGGGGAATATTATTTTGGGAGTGTAAAGACATTGCCACATTTTCTTCGGGAATTTTTCTATTAAGGCCTTGTTCTTTGTATCTCCATAGCCGAAATCGCAAACAGCATACCCGTTAAACTTCTCCATCAGCTCCGCAACTCGTCTCGGATGCGTACGGGTATCGCCGGTTATCTGTTCCATGTGCAGTATATAATTACCTCTCCGAACGACCGCCCAACTCGTATCACCCCAGTCAACACCCACAGCCGTCTTGACCGTTGCGGCCGGTATATCGTTTATGTCCGTTACGCAAGCCATAATATCCGCCCGCGTTACCATATCGTCGCCGCCCGCATACTCTTCTCCAAGCACGAAATTGTAATAAAACTTCTTCAGCCGCGCGTCTTTCTTCTTTTGCAGTATCTCCTGGGCGGAAATCATGGGCGACATCAACTGGCTCATATGATATCCTTCCACCTTCCCTGTTCCTGTAGCCCTCCATTGCCCGATTTTACGATCCAACACAGAACGACATTTGACACACCGGAAATCATTGTCAATAATGTTCTCTTCTGTTAAAATTTGCTGATGTTTGCACTTCAGACACGTAACAAACCATTCCTTTTTGTTGGTCTCGTTGTATGCGGCAGAAATACCAAAGTCCGGGACAGTGGGGGTAGATATTTTGACCTTCAACTTAAACGGTGATGCAGACAACCGCTCTTTGTACATATCAGACACATCCGGTCTTGAAAAATCCACCTCATCATGCACGTTCATATCTGACGGCACCGATATAGCCTGCCGTTCTGTCCATGTGCCGCGGAAATAAAGAAACGACATCCCTATTTTTTTCATCCCGATATTATCAACATCCCGCGCTATATCAAGGTCGGAATACTGCAACACAGGATTAAATCGTCCCTGGGAAAGGTCAGACACATCCGCTCCCGTGGGCATCGTATATACGGCTACTATAACGAAATTTACAGACAGCCATATCACCTTGTTTATTGCCCATGCCGTTATGCCCATCTGCGACGCTTTTTTCAAAACAATCTCCTCGGCCATGTTATCGTATATTTCGACCAGGTACGGAAAATTTTCAAAACTAAACCGCTGATATTTTTCATTTCGCAGATACTGTTCCGTAAACCACCGGAAATCAACCTTTCCCCGTGTCGGTACTTCTGAGTAACTCTCTCCATTTTTCGATAAACTTTTTCCCGTCCTCATCTTGTTTTAGTAAATTTTCGAGCATATCACGCGCTCCCTTTACTTCTTCGGTCTGTATCTTGCCCTTATGTTCCACTTCACCACGATGTTTCCACTTATCTGGCCGCCGGTTGCACAGCAAGAAAAATAAACAAGGTGTTTCCCCTTCAAGCGCCTTTTTATACAAGACACTTTCCACTACATCCAGCACTCTGTTCTCTATCGCGTCCCAGTCGTCCCTGAATTTATCATCAATCTCTCTATACTTGTACGCCACCGTGCGCCCGATATGAACAGCCTCGCACGCGGCGCTTACATTGTGAGTCTTCTTGAACGCCTCCAGCCAGAGTTTCTTACGCTCTTCTGTAAACTTGTAAGGTCCCTTTTTATTGGCGTTCCTTTTGTTCTTTTGTTTGCTTGCCTTCTTTTTCGCCATCTGCCTTTTCTTTTTTGCCATTTTTTACCAGTTCCGGCTCACTCCCTGTGTATTTTTTCCACCTGGCTAAAATCACATCACAGTACAAAGGAGTTTTCTCCATCACAAAACACTTTCTGCTCAATTTATGAGCCGCCATTAAGGTAGATCCTGACCCTCCGAAGGGTTCCATGACAATATCTCCTTTCTTACTAAGTATTTTTATATAGGGTAGTAATATCTCGATAGGTTTGGTTCCGAAAATAATTGACTGTCCGGAGTTTCTTTAATCTTTTTTATGGTGGAACTTAAATCCTGAATATTCTTTACTTGTTTTAAAAAAGTCTTTCTCCCCACTTTAAACACTTTAGCAACCTGCAAATCAGTCTTGCCCTCTTGATATAACTGCAAGATTTTATTAACCTGCTCATCAGTAAATATTCTTTTAGGTCTACTCATCACACACCTTCCTTAAAATGGTTTCCTCTCTCTTCA
>JBAZDV010000064.1:0-3660 GCA_041654195.1 Candidatus Methanomethylophilaceae archaeon
TTCTCTAAACCAGAGAGCTTTGCGACATCGGAATTAACTGCCTCTAGCAGTTTCTTTAAAGCAAAGCGAGGGTCTTTTATATTGCCCTTTTTAGGGGCGGTGGTTTTAGGCATATTACTAGGTTTAATTACAAGCTCATTATACTCTCCTAGTTTTTTTTGTCAAGTAGTTCTACAATCGGCGACTTGCGACAATTTGTATTATTACAGTAGTTTCTTAGAATTTGTTGGATTCTTATACCTCTCATAACTTTCCGGAGAAAATACAGAAACCTGCCAAAACTGTCCATCACCATTCCAGTTCTTAATTAACCAAAAGCCATTGATTTTTTTCTCGGCATAACCAGATCTTCCTTCAAAAAAGGAAAGAAGAAATTCTCGTTTAATTTTTTGATAGTATGATTTATTTTTTTTCATTTTACTTTTAAAATCATTCTGTCAATTTGAATAGCAATGTGGTAGGGTTTATTCCCGTGCCAGAATGATTATCTGTCCCTGCCACGAGACGCTTTGGCTTTACGCCTAGCTCAGTGCTTGTTTGGAGTTTTCTCTCTCCAGCACCTTAGTCAGCCTATCAGCCCTCTTTTCAGAGGAGAGACCGGACCCGTTTGACTGTGGTTACTCGGTCTACGCTTCTACCCCTAACGGCTTCAGCTTTTGGACAACGTTCCCGTGGCAAGAATGCTGTGCTTGCTCATCAGACCCATTGCTCTAGGACTTATCTGTCAGGCGAGGTTCCTAGACTTAACCCTGCCCTCGCTACTTAAATAGCAAAAGCCCCGCAATAAATTACGAGGCTTCTACTTCGGTAACAAACCTAACGCTAAAACAGAATGTCGTTTGAAACCCACTATTCGGTTGTAGTGTTAGATTTGTTACCATAGTCTTTTGTTTAATTAACTTATTGTCCTATTTGGACACTATCAGTATAGCAAACCCTATTTTTTTGTCAAGGGTCTTTGCCATCCGCCGATTTGCGATGTCGCACGGGCGGTGGTTTACTTCCTAAAATACTTACCACCCTTAGCCTTCAAGACATATCTCTTGGGCTTACTTAACCACCCGCGGATGGTATTTTTAATGATTTGTATTATCGGTTTCATATAATTTGGAATATGCTTTAATAAAATCTCTATCAACTTGTTTCCACCTGTACCCATTAGCTGACAAGACCATCAGCACTTTTCTTAGCAGTAGCTTCTCGGTCTCGGGGCGGTGTAAATCAGAATTATACAGATGGCACTTATGGTTGTGTATCGGACAGCTATTCAGGACACTAGCATTACACTTAAGATTCTGGTAGGCATTGCTCGACGATGATATGATATGGTGTACGGCATCCCAGCCATTTTCACCGCAGTAAAAGCAGTGGTTTTGGAAGCCCCACGCTTCCTGTAAATGCTCTTCGTTAAAGCGGTGTTTAAGTTTCATTTTCCATAGATATGGTAACTTTGACTTAATTTTTTAAGCACCGACTTTTCCATGTGCTTATCCTTAGACAGAAACTTTAAGAGCTTCCGGTATTGAGTGTCGCTCAAATCTCCTTTACTTTTATTACACCGCCGACAGGTTAGCTGTAGGTTCTCTGGCACATCTAGACGGTAATGCGTCTCTAAATCTCGGCGGGCGGTGGCGTTTTCAAAGGGCGTTTTATGGTCTAAACTAACATTCTTAAGAGTAAGCTCCTTTCGACAATAAGGACAGGGAGAACCCAAGCCCTGTTCCAAGAGCTTAACCATAAATGGTAGCTTAGTGCCTCGTTCACGCCACCGCAGATTTGCCGATAAAGATTTAGCCTTCTTCTCCATCTACTGCTTCACTAATGGGGAGGAGGAACACATCGAAGTTATGGTATGGTCTTCCGCCTGTCTGTGGCTGTTGTTTACCGAGGTAGACTAGCTTAACTCCCCATTGGTTCTTATCTAGGTTTTCTAGGTGGTGGTCAATAACCGCACACCCCCAAACATCGACTAGGGTTCCGTTCGACTTTTCGATGGTGTAGACGGTGCTCTTATTTTCGCCGATGTTCTTACGAATACTAACTAACAAGCCTTCAATGCTCTCACCCGCACCTTTCTCTTGGTAATTCCAGGTTTCTTCGGCTTGAACCATAGTGTCGTTAACTTTGTGCTTATCTTCAAACTTAAATTCCATAATTTATTTAATTATTTTGGTTATTCGTCGGGTTCGACCTTTGGGCGGATACTTAAATCTGGCATACCAGATAAAATCCCGACCCGAGCTTTAATTATATTCCTAATCGCCTCGTGGCTCATATTAAATTTACTTCCAAGAGAGCGATAGGTTTCGTTGGTTCGCGAAATCCAAGCATTGCGGATTTCTTGATATAAAGGCAATTTTGCCTTCTCCTTTGTGATATTCACTGGCATAGTATAGCCAGTCTAGCATACTACTTGCCAGATGTCAAGCAGTAATCATACCGAGTCCACTGCCATAATCTTCCAGCTCTTATCTCGTCGGCGACTTCTATCTCTTCTTGCGATGTGCATTGTAACACTCCGTGCAGCAGAAATGCTTCTTGCTGCGCCTATGGTGCGCCCTACAGATGAAGTATGTCTTTCCGCAGCTGTCGCATGTTGTGCGGATTTGGCCCTTTGCTTGTTCGGCTACATAGCATTCAGCGCTACAGAAGTGCCTCTTGCTGCGGAGGTAGTGTGCCCTTGCTATGGGGTATTCTTTTCCGCACCCATCGCATATCCCCTGAAAGCCAGTGCCTTGTCGAGCGAGCCCCGCGCACTTGTAGCCACAATAGTGGCTTGCAGCTCTCTTATAAACAGACACTGTTAAGGAAATGGTTGCGCCGCAATAATCACATGATGTTTCTACTCGGCACCGCCTCTCTGGGCGTGGCCCGCGGCATGCCCAAGTGGGGTGCCGTTGCCTATGTTCAATGTAGTGGCATCGCGCACATAGCGTTTGTCCATTGCCAATGTCAAATCTTAGCTCGGGATGTAATGAAAATGGCTTGAGGTGGTGGGCGTGCAGGTCTCCTCGCCCTCGCTTGCCACACTTTTGGCAGGTATAATCGTCTCTCTGAAAAACACTTGTCCGCCAGACGCCATACTCCTCTGAGTTTCTGATTGACAGATGGACAGGGGTAACGCCGCCTTTCCATCTTGAGCTATTGGCCCCCTTTCGATAATTGGCCGAACAGCCATGTGAGCAGAATTTTCTTTTGCGTCGCTTGCTGACGAATTCCTCTTCACAATTAAGGCAGACTAGCCTGATGGGCTGCCAATTATCCTTTTTACTTTGCGTCCTACACCGAACAGAACAAAATTTGCGCTTTTTCCAATCAGAAAATTGGCAACCACAAATAGGGCAGGTATATTTCTTTTTGGGATGGGTGATTAGTCCCCTATTCCATGCAGGTTTCCCAAAGTTGGGATTTTGTGCACCTTTGTCGAACATATGAAATGAATAGCCCCCTCTAACCTGCTCGGTGCGAGGGGGCATAAATGGCGACCGAGCAGGTCCACCACAATTATAACCCTTTTATCTATTTCGTCAAGGACTTTATGCACCTTTCATAAGGTGTCCATTGCCAGCCGCGATTTTGGAATACCTCATGCACCACATATTTTGTAGAACATTCCAAGTCCATCGCACAATTATAGCTGACTGTCGGATGTTGCCAGAG
>JBAZDV010000064.1:3670-5982 GCA_041654195.1 Candidatus Methanomethylophilaceae archaeon
GCATAGTATAGCCAGTCTAGCATACTACTTGCCAGATGTCAAGCAGTAATCATACCGAGTCCACTGCCATAATCTTCCAGCTCTTATCTCGTCGGCGGTGTAGGCAGCAGAACATTCCAAGTCCATTGCACAATCATAGCTAACTTCGGGGTGGATGTGGAGCCAGATTTGGTAGTGCCCGTAAGCCAATGGTTTGCCATTCCAATAATCGCCATACATTCTAGCACCACGACTGCTCTCATTAAGCCATAAGCAGTCTAACAACTCTGACATTCTAACTCCTTGATACCATTCTTGGGAGTAGCTATCCAAGACTGAACCCGTCAAACTGCCGAGTGATTTCTGCGGTAGCGTCGGGCTATCAAATCCGCCCAAGAATACCTGTTGGGAGGTTTCCGTTTCAGGTAGTTGATACTCGGTCACTCTGTGGGTTATGGGGGTTATCAGCAACGAGAGCAAGATTGCCAAGCCGATAACTCCCCGTGTAAGCAGAGGTTCTTCGTTCATTTTCCAAGAAAGCTAGTCTTAGCGACTTCAAATAGTCCAACGCTAGACAAGCCCACGATAATTCCGCTGATAATTATATTTCCACCGCCGATAATCCAAGACAATCCGATGCCTAGAATAATGGCGATGACTGGTAGGTAGCGACTGGCGATGCCTATTCTCTTACAGACCTCTACCAAGCCGATAACTAATGGTATCAAGATTGGGTTGTTAATCATATTTAGGTAGTTAATTTTAGGGGGAGGGAGTAACCCCCCCCTCTAGTTTAATTATTAATCTTCGTCTTCCTCTAAGTCCTCGTCGGACTCTTCCTCTAAATCTTCGCCGTCTAAGTCGTCGGCGACTTGGTCTTTAATTTCCTCTTCCATTGTAATAGTTAAAGTTAATTATGACGACCTTTGATGGGCTTTCACCCTCTAAAATAATATCCGATTAACTCGAAAAGTCAAGTCTGATTTGCCCAATTGTCCTTGTCGGTTAGGTTGCTCGGATTATCGGTTAGGGTAAATGGTATATCGGAATAGTTGATTTCTATCCATTTGTCATCGTCGATCGAGAGTTCCTGAATAAGCATTTCGGCGAGTTCGTCGGCGGACATTCCATCATATTGTGGTTTCGGGTTAAAATACTTGAGAATAAAATTAGTAATTATAGTTTTCATAACAATTTTGTTAATTGCTGTGCTGGCTGAATCCCTATGGTGGCTAAGATCCATTTGACTTAAGTTGCTGAATAAGTTTTTTCCCACCAGCAATCAAGCACCAGCTCGTTGATAATGCCTAAGAATTGTTGACTTGTTAAGTCTTAATCGTTTGCCGACCTGGGAGATGGGAAGGCCGACGCTTGCGGCCTCACGATAGCAGTTTCGCAAATGAGCCAAGGCTCGGCGGTGGTCTTGGTGGGCTAATGCTAGCTTACCCATAACTGCTTGCTGTCTGATATTAAGAATAGTTTTCTTTGCCATTTTACCATTCATTTACTAATTCTACCTCATTTTCTTTCAACCCAAACATCCCAAACTTGGCTTTCCAACATTTCTTATAGCCGTCCATTTGTAAGAAATACTCTCTATCCGTGCTTGAGTCAAAGCAATTATAGAATACTAGGGGTTCTTTAACATTCGGAACGCTGAAAGAGATAATCTTCATCGGCTTCCCTTTTCCGTCAATCTGCTCGTCTAAAATCTTGTAATTCTTTAATGCTTTCATCTTGGCTTTATCCATATACTCATAAGCTACTCTGCGATGTTCAGAATTGTCAATGGCAAATACTTCTTCGGCTGATAGTTCGTCTTTCAGGATACGGTTTATCCAAATCGGGTCATTCCAGCTTAAACCCTCAAAGATATAGCAATCCTCTATGCCCTCAATGTATTCAGGAACGCTTTTTAGTTGGTTGTAAGAGCAATCCAAGTCACCCCCAACCTTTAGATTATCGGGCAGTGATTTTAGTTGGTTGCTAGAGCAATCCAAGTCACCCCCAACCTTTAGATTATCGGGCAGTGATTTGAGTTGGTTGTAAGAGCAAGACAAGCTACCCCCAACCTTGAGATTATCGGGCAGTGATTTTAGTTGGTTGTAAGAGCAATACAAGCTACCCCCAACCTTTAGATTATCGGGCAGTGATTTTAGTTGGTTGTAAGAGCAATCCAAGTTACCCCCAACTTCTAGATTATCGGGCAGTGATTTTAGTTGGTTGTAAGAGCAATACAAGCTACCCCCAACCTTTAGATTATCGGGCAGTGATTTTAGTTGGTTGTTGTCGCAATCCAAGTCACCCCCAACCTTTAGATTGTCGGGGAGTGA
>JBAZDV010000065.1:0-5928 GCA_041654195.1 Candidatus Methanomethylophilaceae archaeon
CGATAGAACAGAAATCTTTGAAGTATAACGACAATAGCCACCACACCTACCGAACCGACTAATGTAAAATCAATCAGAAAAATGTATATAATGTCTAAATGCACTAAAAAATACAGTATTGCAGAGACCGCAGCTATTATGAGGAAATAATACCACCGCCCTGATTGCAGGTATGCCATAATACCGACCACAAGAAAAGGCACTGAGATCAAAATAGCCGCATCTACAATTGTATAGTCAGTGTAAAATGTAATGGCCCCTGCCAAAAAAACACACGCGATCAATGATATGACAAATACCCATAAGACCGTCCTGTAATAAGTGGTCATAAGGTCCAATCCTTTAGGTAAGGATTCATCGATCCACGTACTGCCTTTTTTTCCTTTTACGATGGTCAATCCCATAATCTTACTCCATCCATATCTCCATTTCCAAATTTGACAGATCTCCACGATATACGCCAAGAATTATTTCCATGGTCCCTTTTTGAATGATCTCCACCGGTCCAACGATACCATCCAAAAATGCCTCTTTGAATTTAAGACTTCGACCATCAGTACCTACAATATCTAGATCAACAGGCTTATCGGATTTTATCGATACAAAAAGATTCCTTCCTCTCTTGACATTTATTGGAAATGTCTTCACATTACGATACGCACCGTCCGCATCAATATCAAACTCACCGACAGATAATGATTCTTTTGGAAATAAAATTACCTTCTTTCTGAACAGTGACACATTCTTACCTCTCTGCGAGGACAAATGGCCTTCTTATTATAACGATTGTTCGTCCTTAAGTTCTTCAAGATCTGTAGAGAACTTCCACATCTTCGGATAATAGCCTGGATCCATGAACACACGCTCCACATCGACAGCTTTTCCCTGTTTGGTAGCCATTATTTTAGGTGATGACATCGTCATCTTTCCTAATGCAATGAGCTCACCTCTGGCAGTTATCAATGCAACAAGCGCATTCTTCCTGATATCATCATCAAGCATGTGTATTCCCTGAATGTTGAGATTTGCACCGTGACATATTGCATCTACCGCAGATGCTTTGACAACAACCTTTGGCAGGGGATCCACTAAAATCTCCATTGGCATTACAATACTTCTAAGCCATTGCTCACGTCCATTCTGCTGCCAGAAAATATATGCATCTGTAAGATCCTGAAGAGTCGCTGTCCTTGATTCGTCCATAAGCCCCGAACGCGGACGTCTGAGTTCGACCATATTGGCACCACATCCGAGGGCCTCTCCGATATCCGTACAAAGTGTCCTAATATATGTTCCAGCATCACATGACACTTTGAACAAGACCTTTCTACCTTCTATCTCTAAGATATCTATTGATTCAATATTCCTGATCCTCATTTGACGTTTCACAGAAGATCTCACCGGAGGAATCTGATAGATCTTTCCAATGAATGTATTGATGACCATACGTATTTTTGCCTCGGGCCTGTCATGATGAAGCGTCATCAGACAAACATACTCCTTATCGGACGATAGAACAACGTCTGTCAATCTGACCGCTTTTCCCAAGCATAACGGCAATACGCCACTGACATACGGATCTAATGTTCCGCCATGCCCCATCTTGTTTGTATGAAGAGCTTTTTTTGCCCATGCAGTAACTTGATGTGATGTTGGCCCTGAAGGTTTATCTAAGGCAACAACACCTGCGCTCAATAATTCCCCCATGGTCCTGTCGGATGGCTTTTTTCCCCATCTGTCAGGCAAAGCTTTCGGATCTTTAATTAACAACGATGCCCCTCTATACCTTTGAGAATAGCTTTCAGGACCCCATCTGGGTCCAAGTTATCCGTGTTCACTATAAGATCATAGACACTCATATCATTTATGTCGATGTTGTAATACATCTTATAACGTTTGGCCTCGGATGCCTGACGCTCAAGTGTTTCTTTTTTTGCAGACGCCGTTGATTCGCATTCACGGATCCCCACCCTTAATGCTCTTACCTCAGGACTGGCGCTCAAATAGATTTTAAAAGAAGGAATAGAATTTCTTGAAAGCATATGTGCAGAAAGGCGCGACTCAAGAATGATGTCACTGTTCTTTCTTGCTATTTCCAATATTTCAGAATCAATATTTCTGTCAATGGAGGGGTCTTCTTCAGCCAATGCTCCCAACTCTGACAATGAAAGACCTTTTTCCGCAGCAAGCTCTCTGAACATCTTTCCGAAGACGATTGCCTTCAGACCCAATGCATCAGAGAGTTTGTTGCAGGCAGTGGTCTTCCCTGATCCGGGAGGACCACTGATTGTTATCCTCATGCTACCTCTACAGTCTCCGATTCAGACTCTATTTCATGAAGGCGCTTCTTAAACTGATACGTCCTGATTATTTTCATGACAAGCTGTCCCAATGGAATACTGACCAATGTGTAGACCAGGATCCATGCGGGCATGAACCAGAATACATGCATCAGATTTACGCCGACTACAGACCACGGAATACTGATTATCTGTGTTCCTGCCGCGGCCAAGGTAACATCCACGAAATACCTGACCCAAAGGAAGATCGGAACAATGACTATCATTGTATAAGGCATGCTCTTCATCATCTGAGTACTGGACTCCATGCTCTTCGCCATTACCACAGACTGCATCTCTTCCAGTTTTTTCACCTTGTACAGATTGTTCTCAATCCTTGCCTGACGCAACTCTTTATTGAACGATGACATGAACTGCTGACTTTTTGTCTGAGCTATCGGATCCATAGTGAAAGATCTGATAATTGTGCTTAGAGCCGTCATGATAACACCCATAAGCATCAAGGTCAAAACTGCGTACTGTCCGTCAAAATCAATTATCTGAAAGACGTAGTTCAAAAGCTTACCTATGTAATGATTCGAACCATCGATCATATACAACGCCATGATCATGATCAGTACGATCAACATAGGCATCATGCTGGACATGGAGGGCGCCTGAGGCGCCCCCTTGCCATTAGGTTTAGGTGTTTCAGCCATCTTACTCTCCTCCGAAGAAACCCCTCATGACAGGATGCATTTCCATCATCTGCTCACGACCCATTGCCTCGTAGAGGTGAATCAGGATTCCAACGGTCAGCAGTACTCCTGTACCGCTTGCATTTCCCGTTGTTCCTATCAGGTCCGCAAATGCTGCAAGCGCACCCACCAGAGCACCTGATAATACAGTTACTGCCGGAATGTATCTTTCGAGCACACGCTCCAATACACGCGGATCCCTACGGAATCCAGGCATCTGCATTCCGCTCTTCTGAATCTGACTTGCGACCGCTCTTGGTCCCATGTTGGTAGTTTCCACCCAGAATTTTGCAAATAGGATGGAACCTAACACCATTACAGTGAAGTAAATCACCACGTGCATCATATTCATTAGGCCAGTATGACCATTACCATATGTTATCGGATCCAGTATTGGTAGCAACCACGATGACAGACCGGTCGGTGCAGACAGATACCACGCCAAACCTCCTGATGCCGATGTTTCTCCCGATGCAAAGTATCCTAGATACTCATTGCCTCCCAGGAAAGGAATCTGGCTCAGTGTCCCGTTGCTGTAGAACAGCAACGCGAACATACTGATATTGGCTAACAGCGCTGACATCAAGATGACAGGAATATTGCTTGCATATATCAGTTTGATCGGATATCTTCCTCTTGCACCTCTCGCATTACTGTGTGCCAAAGGTAATTCGATACGGCTTGACTCTAGGTATGCAACTAACAGGAATATCATCAACGTCCCCAATAACGCAATCAGGGAGTTAGGCTCACCTAGGAATATCAACTCATAACCATAGTTCGCCATCTCCGTAGGAGATGTGTTCGCTATGACGTAAAGCGCTTTGGGAATAGTTCCCGCAGGTAAGTTTGATATGCTCATTGCTGCGGTAGAGTCTACTGCATTCCAATTTAGCGTACCTGTGAACAGGGCTTCCGCGACCCCCGCTGCGATGAACAGCGAAATACCGCTTCCTATACCCCATTTAGATACCACTTCATCCATTAGGAATATGATATATGACCCTAGGAACAGTTGGAAGATGATCAGCAGTTTTGCTCCTGTACCGCCAAAGGCGCTAGTGAAGGAGCTGGAGGGTACCAAGTAACCGAAAACCTGTGGTACCGCTTCAACGATGATCATTACAATCACCAACAGTTTGAGAACTGATTGGTAACATGCTTTGTCCTCTTTGTTCGTAAGATCCAGCTTGATTATTTTCGCACCGACGAACAACTGCATGATAATTGATGCAGTGACGATCGGTCCGATACCGAGTTGCAACAGAGATCCAGAGGCCCCGGCCATGATCGTCCTGTATTGGGCGAACAGGTCTAGTGTCTCAGCTTGGTCGAGTCCGTAAATGTATACATTGGTCATCACGAAATAGACGATCAATATCACTACTACCCACATCATCTTCGTTCTGAAATGCACATGGCCTTCGGGACGAGTGACTGCAGGCAGCCTGTCAGATATCGGTTTGAACTTGTACAACAGGCTCTTCTGCTCTTCTACCATTTCTCTCTACTCCTCGGTTATTCTCACTCTTTTGTAGATTCGTCAACATCGTCACAGCCGATGATTGAACCACCGGCTGCAACGATTTTCTCACGAGCTTGTACAGAGACCTGCGCAACGGTCACGTTGACCTTTGCCTCAATGTTCCCTGTTCCCAAGAGCTTGTCGATTCCAGCTTCTGTCAGGTCAACGCTGTATGCGTCGCCATCCTTTGAGGCGAAACCGAGTGAAACATAACGATTCAACTGCGCTTCGAGCTCACTGACGTTGATGGTGCTATTTGCATGGACAGTACACTGTGGTCTCTTAAAACCATAATGTCCGAAGTGGTATCTATCATATTTTAACATGTAGATTTTCTTGGTCTTACCGAGGCCTGCATTTCCGCGACCTCCTCTAATTCCTGCACCTCTTCCGGATTTCTTTCCGCGACCGTGCGTCCTCAAACCTCTAAATTTCCTGGTTCTGCTTGGCATGTTATCACCTACAGCATCCTGGCGATGAGATCGTTAATCGCTTCGCCTCTGTATCCAAGGGCACCACCGTTCTTGTACGAGCGCTTATTACCCTCGTATCCTTTGATCGGAGGATGCAGACGGAAGACGATCTTTGCGCCCTCCACATCTCTCATCCTATAGTTGTCCTCGATTATGGCTTTCGCCATCTCGTCTACATTCTTAAAGTCCGAGTTCTTTGCGAGATATTCATCTGAAATCTCAACATCGCCTGCGAGCCTTCCACGTACACGGATCATATCAGCAAGTGTTTGCTCGTTGATTTCACCATATGTGACGTAGTCCTTTATCTTCTGAAGCATTCCTTTCATCACATCATTATCAGGGATGACCACACAGTGGTTTACCCTGGTCAGACCGAGAATGTCCATTGTGTACTCGACATCACGGTTGACATCGGGCTGTCCACGTACACGGATTACTGCAAATGTCATATTCACTCCTCCGTTTTATTGACGTCGGATTCAATGGTATTAATGCCCACGGGTCCAGACACAATATTCTGTCTCTCTGCCTGTTTGTCAGTGACTCTCATCATGGATGTCATCCTGAGAGCTTCGAATGTTGCAAGGGCATAATTGACCTTGGTCTTCGTGTTGCCCCTTGCAAATCCCCATGCATCCTTGACACCTGCGAGAGCAAGCATGCTCTTCGCAACGTCACCTACTGCAAGAGTGATTCCACGAGGTGCTGGTTTGAAAGTTACTTCCACGGAGCCGCATGTACCCACTACCTCAAAAGGCAATGAGTGGGGCTGTCCGCATCCGCATTCCCATGATCCGCATCCTCTCTTTATCTCAATGATGTTGAGCTTGGCATTGTCAATGGCCTTTCTGATTGAAGGTCCGACCTCTTTACCTTTAGCTCTTCCGATT
>JBAZDV010000066.1:0-5917 GCA_041654195.1 Candidatus Methanomethylophilaceae archaeon
GATATGCCTCTGCATCCCTCTTTATCTTCTGTAATATAAATGCTGAGATCTGCTGTGGAGAATATTCCTTATCCAATGCCTTGACCTGCTCGGAAGATCCCATCTTTCTCTTGACATTCTTGATAGTGCCGTTGGGATTTGAAACGGCCTGTCTCCTTGCTGGCTCTCCAACTAATAACTGACCGTCTTTCGTAAATGCTACATACGACGGGAATGCTTTGCCTCCCATGCTGGTCCCCTCTGCGCTAGGGATCATGGTGGGTCTGCCACCTTCCATTACAGAGGCGGCGGAGTTGCTTGTTCCCAAATCTATTCCTATAATTCTTGACATTTCTACTCACCTTCTCTCTTATCGATTTTCTCTAATTCTTCTGCTTCTATCTTCTCTACTTTCTTGGTCACTTTGACCTTCGAGTATCTAATTATCCTATTACCTATACGATAACCTTTCTGAAATACCTCTGCAATATTACCATCAGTATCCGATTCTATGACACACAAGGCTTCATGACAGTTGGGATCGAATTTGCCGTCCGTAGAGATCTCAACAAGTCCTTTCGATTCCAGGATCTTAATCAAGTTTTGACGGATCCCTTTCACACCTTTAACGAACTCATTATCATCCTTTGCATGTTCCAGTGCTCTGTCCAGGTCGTCCACAACACCCAACAGTTCTGATATCAGGTCCGCAGTGGCAAATGTTCTGAACTCTTCGTTCTCACGTTGCGTCCTCTTTCTGAAATTGTCAAAATCGGCCTGCAGTCTCTGTGCCATCTCCAAGTATTCAGCAGTTTTGGCTTTTGCCTCATCTAACTCTTCCTGGATTCCTTGCACCTCTTCCGCAGCTTCCGTTTTTTTAGACTTACCAGTCATATCAATCACCTTTGGTAGTTATGGTATAAGATAAAGAAGGGGGTTTTTAAACCCCCATTACTGAAGGGTTTAATCGTCCATGTCGACGCCGCCGCTACCGCCCATTCCTCCGGGTGGTCCAGCGGGCATCGGTGAGCCGCGTGATGCAATAACATCATCGATCCTAAGGATCATAACAGCTGCATCGGTTGCAGAGTTGATTGCCTGTTTTCCGACCCTGTAAGGTTCGATAACATTGAGTTTGAACATATCCTCTACCTTTCCGGTGAAGGGGTTCAGACCTGCTGTGATCTTTCCAGCCTTGTGTTGCTTCCTCATCTCAATGAGAACGTCTATTGGGTCAAGACCCGCATTCTCAGCGAGTGTTGTCGGAATGGACTCCATTGCTGACGCGAACGCATCGATGGCGATCTGCTCTCTTCCACCGACTGATGCAGAGTACTCTCTGAGCCTCATTGCGATCTCGGTTGCAGCTGAACCGCCGCCTGTTGTCATCATTCCATCCTCGATCGCTACTTTGACAACGGACCATGCATCGACAAGCGATCTCTCGATCTCATCGATGACGTGCTTGGTTCCGCCCCTAATGAGGATTGAAACACTCCTGGTGTTCTTAAGGCCAGTGATAAATGTCATTTCCTCATCCTGTACCTTCTTGACCTCAACAAGGTCTGCGTATCCAAGGTCAGATTTGTCAAGCTCATCAAGCTTATTGATTATGTTAGCTCCGGTGGATGCGGATAATTTCTCCATATCGGATTTCTTAACACGCCTTGCAGCATAGATTCCCTCTTTTGCAAGGTAGTGCTGCGCAAGATCGTCGATACCTTTCTGGCAAAAGACGACTGTTGCTCCGACTGATTTTATCTTCTCGACCATCTTTCTCAGCATACTCTCCTCTTCCATGAGGAAAGCATTCAACTGCGAAGGGTCGGTGATCTCGATCTTCGCATCGATCTCTGTCTTCTTGACCTCAAACGGTGCATCAATCAAAGCGATCTTTGCATTCTTGATAGACTTCGGCATTGCAGAGTGAATGGGCTCTTTGTCAATGATCAATCCCTTTACTAGAGACGTCTCTTCCATTGACGCACCCGATTTCTTAACTGTCTGGATGTTATCAAGGTCTATAGTGTATTTACCTTTGGCATCTTTCTCTGCAACGGTCTTAACTGCATCGACAACAAGATCTGAGAAGAATTTCCTCGAGCTTGAGATCTGTTTGCTGTTCATTGCGGTCTGTGCGATGTTCTTCAAAACTTCATCATCATTGAACGACACTTTTTTAGAGATGTCTATGAGGATTTTCTGCGCCTGAACATTCGCAAGCCTGTATCCATTCGCGATGATCGTAGGATGGACGTTCGAATCTACCATGTCAAGTGATTTTTTCAAAAGTTCACCGGCAAGGATGACTGATGTCGTTGTTCCGTCTCCGACCTCTGAATCCTGCGTCTTAGCGACCTCGACCAGCATTTTTGCTGCGGGGTGCTGTACATCGATCTCTTTGAGGATTGTTACACCATCATTGGTGATGATGACGTCTCCCATTGAGTCGACGAGCATCTTATCCATTCCCCTTGGCCCAAGACTGCTTCTGACTGCGTCAGAGATGGTCCTTGCGGCTGCGATGTTATTAAACTGAGCGTCCTTTCCCTTGTCCCTCTTGGTTCCTTCCTTGAGGATTACAATAGGTGTATTACCCATACCCATTTTCTTCATTCCTCCATTTTTATTGGATTGTCTATTCTGCCTAAAGTTTGTGCTTCTATATAAATTTTACACTTGTCTTCTCGACATAATGAGAAGAAAACAACACCTAGCGTTGTACGATTATGACCGAACCAGATATATTCAAGGACCTGTATGCGGTGATGTGGATAATCTTCCCTTTAACACCAAAGGATATCATCTTTTAAAAGCCTCCGAGAACGACAGACCCTTCTTTCTATCGTGCATCAAGGAAAGCATTCTAGCATCTGTACCGAAGGAAGAGGCGGAAATGCAAGGACTGTGGATAAACGACATACTCGGAATAACATCCGCAAATCTTGAGAGCGGTTCAATGGAGAATGAGCCTTTCGTCCTCTTAGACGATGACGAAAAGAAAATAGGAATGCTTTGGATGGGCAAGACCAAAGATCAGTTCACTTGCGACGACATAGGCTATCTTCTTGGCATATTCATCGAAAAGAGACTTAGAGGCAGAGGATTGGGAAGATCACTTTTGGAATCTGCGGAGATCTGGTGTAAGAACAAAGGTCTTGTAACCATGACCATGAATGTCGGTTCTGTCAATGAAAGAGCTATCGCACTCTACGAATCTTCCGGCTACGTACCGCAGACGATCGTAATGAAAAGACAACTGTTCTAAACGATCATCTTTTTACCGTTGAACGGATCGACCCAGAACACATACTTGAGCCAGCTTTTACCGTCCACTTTATCCGCATAAGTAGGTGTGAAGAAATCACGTATCGGTCTCATGAACATGTATATTATCAACAATATCATGACGCCGGACATTATCCACGGTGATATCTGAATAATACCAAAATCCACCGTTGTTGACATTATCTGTAAAATACCGAATTCCCCCAATATCGTCAAAGCGATATATGAAAGGGCCATTCTAACGGTACCTGCCCATGCCCTTCTACTTCCAGACGGTAACCGGAACAGATATATCACAAATCTGACGAACATCCCGAAAAAAAGTAACATCATCAGGAATGTCCAAAGAACGGTGATGACGTCGTTGCTCTGAACTGCTGTCGGCATATATTGGAATATTCTGAAAAAATACATTGCAGACATTACCATTGCAACCAATGCAGCAAACGGAAGACTCGCTGGCGGTTTTCTGTACCCTTTATAACTTTTTTTCGTTCTGGGAACATCTGATGTGACTGTTGATACCACGCCATCTACCTTATAGCCCACAGGATTCACGGAATTGTGTATATCTTTGCCAATCGTGTCACCGATCATCTTCCGATAATTAGCGGAATACTATTAATCCTATCCGACCTTTCCAAAAATGATACTGAATGGAGCTCAGAGAAGCCGCGAATGGAATTATCGTCAATATAGCTAAAAGAGAGAAGACAGACACCATCATTCCGCCCATGATGGTGGTTCTTGTCCTTCTGAGCTACGCGGTCATCATAACATACTACGCGACGACGATGTATAGGGAGTACGGTCGTGATATTCCAATTACGCAACTATTCAGTCTCGTCGCACTCTTTACGATCGGCATAGGTCTGATCGTTGCACTTTTCTACCTCCTTATGTCAAGGAATGTAAAACACTCGGAAAGAGAGAAAGAACTTCGCTACTACATGGTAGAATATGCAGACGCGAACAACTATGTCTGTGGCGCCGATATATCCAATGATATTCAGAGATTGAAGGACATCAACACCGAAATACTTGCAGAAGAAAACCCTGCATTTCGTAAAAACAGACTATTGTACATAGGCCTTCCTGCCATAGCTGGTACTCTGGCGCTTCTGTTTGTTGATCTGGAGACCTATGCTATTCAGTTAGTTGCCATTTGTTACGGAATATCTATAGTCCTTGCAATGTTCATTGCCCCTTCGATCACTGTTTTTCCACGCCAACATGAAAGAAGAGCAATTGAATTTTATGATGAATTCAATGATATCGCTGTCTGTATCGGAATAAAAACTGAAAAATTTGATAGAAGGATCGGCTATCGCTCGTTCTGGGTATTTCTTTTGATCTCCGCTTTGACATTAGGGGCATTCCTGATATATTGGGGGTATCTCACATTCAAGGACATGAACAAACACTTTTTGGAACAATGGTACTATGAGGATTGCTTGTTCAAATCAATAAAGAGCACTGAAACGTACTTTGTAGAGACAGAAGCAGAGAGGGGAAAAGGTTACAAACTTGAGGACCATTGGGTCTGATGGAGTTCTAATGACCGAGGACAAAAGCATTCGCAATGTCATCATGGGTTTTATGATCGGTGCTGCCGCGATCCTCCCCGGTGTCAGTGGCGGTGTCATTGCCGTCCTATGCGGTGTATATGAACGTGCAGTAAAAGATATCAGCGACATCTGGCATAAATGGAGATCGGAATTTTGGTTCCTTGCCACCATTGGCATTGGTATCATCATTGGAATGCTCATTTTTGCAGTCGGTCTTGACTATATAATCACTAATTATGAAGTTCCAGCAATGTTCCTTTTCATGGGATTGATCGTCGCACAGATACCGGAGTTATGCAAGATCGCCAAGAACGATGAACCGATAAAACCATCGTATGTCATCAGCTTTATTGTCGGATTTGCAATAATGATCGCCCTTTTTATCATCGATGACGGTGGAACTCAAACCACTGAGCTAGAATATACCCTGCAAAATATCTTTCTTTTGGTATTCTGCGGAATAATAATGGCAATATCAAAAATTGTTCCAGGCATCAGCGGCTCGGCCTTATTACTGGCTCTTGGTCTTTATCAGATAACGATAAGCGCAATGGCACATCTTGATCTGTACTTCCTTATACCGATCGGTATTGGTGTTATCATAGGTATACTCGGATTCGCAAAGATCATGGCATACCTTCTTGATAAATATCACAACATAACCTATTATGCGATTCTCGGTCTGACTATAAGCTCACTATTGATAATATACCCAGGACTCAACACTGTAGCAGATACCTTTATCGGGGTCGCTGCATTCATAGTCGGTTTTGTCATAAGCTATCTCTTCAACATCTATGGCAGAAAGATCAACAAAAACAATATTGTAACCAACTGAGAACAGCCCATCCTTGTTTATATAAAAACTCATCTTTGTCACAGCATAATGCGCACGCGCAACCGTGCGAACAGAAGAAGACCTTTTTCGTGTTCGACTCAGACATGTAAACGATTTTAAAAAAGAGGAACGCCGGCATCACTGCCGGCCTTCCTATTCAGCGTATGAACAGCAGCTCACGGTATTTCGGAAGCGGCCACATCTGATCGTCCACGATCATTTCCAACGCATCGATGTGTACCCT
>JBAZDV010000067.1:0-5901 GCA_041654195.1 Candidatus Methanomethylophilaceae archaeon
GGATCGATCTCAAGAATTGATGCTATGTCTGTATTTTCTATAGCATTGTGCGTATGCCACTTAAGGTCTGCATTCAGATAATACTCGTAGGCATACTGATAGGTTTTTCCGCCCTGATTGCTAGAACCGCCTGCTACAGATCCGGCATCTCCTTTATCCACCATGACAACGGAGTCGGCTATCGTCTCAGAAGTGCCGGTCGCCGTCACATCTCCAAAATAAGAAACAAACCTCAATGCCCCCGGTCCCGCAGTGACGATCCCGCCACTAAGATCTTCAGGAACGGCAACACTTCTTCCCGCTGCATCAACGATTGTGCCATCACTGCTTTTATTATCATTACTCAGCGCAATGTAAGTAGCTACTCCGCCGACAAGAAGTATCGCTACAACAAGTAATACCAATGATTTCTGGTTCATTGTTTTCCGCAAAGTTATCAAACTATAAGTAACATTCTTTTAAATTTCGTAATACCAATTAGTGAAAACGGTAATGGTCTTTAGAATTTCTCATTTTAACACCCTTGATATTTAATCCTGTTAAAGGAAAAATTTCTTTTATAAGATAGTGCTAAGCACACTCATGCGTTGGGTACTCCGCGGGAAAATCCATAGAGCAACAGTTACCGAAACTAGGCTCGACTACGAGGGTAGCATCACTGTGGATGCTGACCTTCTGGACAAAGCGGGTATTTGGGTTGGAGAAAAGGTCTCCATTGCAAATGTAAATAACGGCAACCGTTTCGAGACCTACACATTACCCGGCGAACGCGGCTCGGGTATAATTGCATTGAATGGAGCTGCAGCTCGCCTCTGTAATAAAGATGACAAAATCATCATTATGGGCTACGAACTTACCGATAAACCCATACGTGCGAAGGTCGTTCTTGTTGACGAGAGCAATCACGTCAAGAAGGAGTTCGTTTACTGATGTCCCTAAGGATCTATTCTGATGGCGGCGCGAGAGGCAATCCTGGCCCATCTGCGTTTGCAATAGTTGTTGTTCAAAATGGAAAAATAATATTTGAGCGCGCAGAATTCCTTGGCGAAAGAACAAACAACTATGCGGAATATCGAGGACTTATCGCTGCTATCACAAAAGCAATAGAACTGAGAGAGAGCGATGTAGAATTCATAATGGATTCTGAGTTGGTCATCAAGCAGATGAACGGCGAATACAAAGTAAAGGCAGATAACATCAAATCCCTCCATAATGACGCGAAAGCACTTTCCTCAATGATCAAGAATACCAAATTCACTCATGTAAGGCGCGAGGACCCCAATATCTCGAGGGCTGACACTCTTCTAAATATTGAAATGGACCTCAATTCGCAATAAATCCAACAAGACTATTGATCTTGACCAATGTCTGTTCCCCAGTCTCCATATTTCTCACTGTTACAGATTTCTGCTCGAGTTCCTGTGTTCCGACAATGACGACATACTCTGCTTTGATGGCAGATGCATACTTCATTGCTTTTCCCATTTTACGCCCCATAATGTCTATGTCAGAAACTATTTCGTTTTCACGAAGCAGCGCAACGACCTTGGACGCCTCCAATTTTACATCTTCAGATGCTGGAACAACGTAGGCTTTAACACCTTCATTCTTGAACACCTGACCTTCTTTTTCCATTGCAAGAAGGATCCTATCAAATCCTATCGCAAATCCTGTAGAGAAAACTTTTTCTCCACCAAAAAGCTCCGATAATGTATAGGAACCTCCACCGCAGATCTGCTTCTCTGCACCTAATGAGGGGGCTTCTGCCTCGAAAACAATTCCAGTGTAATAATCCAACCCTCTTACAACACCAAGATCTATCTCAACACCATTCACACCCATTGCTGCAAGGATCTCAATTATGTTTCTAAGATAATCACCTGCATCTCCAGGTATCGAATTAAGCACTTCTTTTCCGCCGACGGTCTCGGTCAGTTTGAAAATATTGTCAATATTCTCCTTAGAAACGCTCATACTTTGAAGCAACGGCTCGGCTTCTTCGTACAACTTCTTATCAAGCTTTTGAAGGACCTCTGCCATTCTGTCTTTTGGAACATCCGCCTCAATGAGCTTCTGTCTCAGAACACCGATATGTCCTATCCTTACCTTGTAATCTTTCAGTCCTAGTGCACGTATCATCGATACCGCCATAGCAATAATTTCAGCATCCGTTTCCGCATTGGCATTGCCGATCAACTCGGCACCGAACTGAAAGAACTCCCTGTAACGTCCGCTCTGCGGCCTCTCGTACCTGAAACACTGACCAAAATAGAACATTTTGATTGGCCTTGGCTCATTGCTCATCTCATTTACGAACATACGAATGGCAGGGGCGGTCATTTCAGGACGTAATGCAATATCTCTGTCCCCTTTGTCTTTGAACGCATATAATTCGCCCAGAACATTCGGACCAGACCTCAATATGAACAACTCAGACTCCTCGAAGATTGGTGTTGCAATCTCCCTGAAACCAAAAGTCTTAGCAGTTCTCCTTAGGATATTCTCATAGAATCTTCTTTTCTCCATCTCATCAGGAAGAAAATCCCTTGTTCCACGCGGGCGCTGAATCATATGATTACATGAATAATGGAAACCCTATTAATGTATTGTTAAACCATCATCTTTTAACGATAATGCACAAAATGTCCTCATCTTCGACCACATGATCGATACTGACCGTCTGTCCTGGGAATTTTGCACTCTTACCCCAGACCATTGCGTATCTGAAATTCTGACGGAAGGCTCTGTGGATGAGCTCACACACGTCGCCTACAGTATTACCGCGCTTGACGATCAACGGCTCGACCATATCTGCTTCCTGTCCCTGAGGCTTCAGATAAACACGGATCATATCTATCGTATCATACAACCCCTGTTTCATTTCGTTCATTCCCTGACCCGTCGCTGCAGATATCGGAAATATCGGATATTCAGGATTACGATCGATGGCTTTCTTTAATTCGTCATGGAATGCCAGATCAACTTTGTTTACAGCCATAATCGCTTTGATGTATACACGATTGCCCGCAAGAACGTCCAGCATCTGTTCAACGTTGATGTCCTCACGTACCACGACTGTGGCATTGATGTAACCATATGCAGCAGTCATATCTTTGATCGTATCAATACCGATCTTTGTAAGTTTGACCGTAGGCTTAATCTGAATTCCGCCATAATCTCCGCCCGTGATGGTAACATCGGGTCTGGATTGATTAAGACGAACTGCCGCAGCATACAATTCGTTGAAAAGGACCGATATGTCTGGATTAAACACATCCACGACCAAAAGAATCACATCTGCCGATCTTGCAGCTGCAATAACCTCTCTTCCTCTGCCTTTACCTCTAGACGCATCTTTGATCAAACCAGGCATATCCAAAATCTGAATTTTTGCATGATTGTATTCCATTATTCCAGGAACAACATCCAATGTTGTGAATTGATATGCAGCAACTTGTGATTTTGCGCCGGTAAGCTGGTTCAGAAGGGTTGATTTACCCACACTTGGGAAACCTACTAGGGCAACAGTCGCGTTACCTGCCTTCTTGACGTAGAATCCTTTGGTGTTTCCTTTGGCTGATTTTCTCTTCTCATCCTCAAGACTCAGGCGGGCAATCTTCGCTTTCAGTTTACCGATGTGTCCCTCAGTAGCTTTATTGTATTTGGTCTTGGAGACTTCTTCCTCCAATTCCTTAATTTGATCTTCTAGGGTCGCCAACGGTACTTCCTCTGTCTTGGATGATGTGTACGGGGTATATTATTTTTATAGTGGTACAAGACAAACACGAAGCACCTTTTTATACGCTAATGTTTTCGCGTATCCTTAATGACTGATGCTCCTCAACGAAATGCAATGTCTAACTTTGTAGGTAGCAAACCCGCTCAGACTATCGGCATTGCCCTAGGCTTTATTGTTGGATTCTTGCTATTTTACTTTGGATTATTCGGTTTATGCTTCTACATGCTTACAGGAATATTGCTGTTTGCCATTCCCAAATTATTTGGCATAAAGAACCTGAAAGTAATGATCATTTATGGCATATCCTTATTCTTGGTCATATCGTTGGTAGGTGCTTTCGTCATAAGTCCAGCTGAGATTGATGATAATAAAAACGGAAAGGATATCGGCGGAGATTTTGGCAGTTATTCGATCATAGACAATGGTGATGGAACATACACATTCAGTGTCGATTATGTTGCCGATAAGAACGTGAATCTCGTATACGACGAAGTTTCAGCAGTATGTTATTCAGTCTCATTCCACACGAATGAATTGACCAAGGACAGTACACCTACCTCGACAACATACACAGTCAGCAATGTTTCTCTCTCTTCAGGAAAGCTATATTCCTTCCATTTTGAAGATGTAACTACAGATAATATTGTCAGGTCAGATACCATATACTACACGGAAACAATGTCAGATTCTGAAATGACCCAGTTTACTGCAACATGGAACATGTATTGGGTCGGGATCGTCATGATATTCTTCTTCCTGATCCTGCTCCTCACAGCATGGATGAGAAAAAATCTTGAGAAGACGAGGAAGAAATTAGAATCCGAAGGGCGTCTATATCCTCAAGGATACGGGCGTTGCAAAGAATGCGGAAGCATTGTCCTTCCTGGTGAGACGTGTTGCAGGAAATGTGGAGCATACATTGATGTGCCAGAAGACCTTAAGATAAAGAAGGTTGAGTTCTTTGAATGTTCGGAATGTGGTGCAGAAGTTCCATGTGATGCATCTGTATGTCCTAAGTGCGGTGCATCATTTGATGGCGTAGAAGATGATAGCGAACCTATCGACGAAAAGAAGAAGGACGAATAAAACGTCCTTCTTCTCCCTTTTTCTCCATCTTAACCAATAACATTTATTAAACCCGACTGTACTCCACAGCGTGGATGCACTCGGACGAGATTATTGAGACGGAAGGCAAAGGGCCAAAATCTTCTGTTGCCCAGAAATTAGCCGCTAAGCAACAAGAGATATCTGTTACGGAATTCTTTGAAAAAAACAAACATATTCTCGGGTTTGACTCACGATCAAAATCACTCCTGATGGGTATCAAAGAAGCAGTAGACAATTCTCTTGATGCTTGTGAGGAAACAGACATATTACCCGATATTTATGTAAAGATGACCCGCCTGGATGAAGATGATTATAATATCATCGTCGAAGATAATGGACCTGGCATCATCCATAAAATGATACCGAATGTTTTCGGTCGCCTTCTTTTTGGATCTAGATTCCATGCACTTAGACAATCCAGAGGACAACAGGGTATAGGTATTTCTGCCGCCATAATGTACGGAAACATTACCACTGGAAAGCCTGCACATATAAAATCAAAAATTGAAGATCCGGATTCCGTAGCTTGGGAAATGGACATTGTAATTGACACAAAAATTAATCGTCCTGTAATCACAAACGACAGGGCATTCACTTGGGAAGGAAAAGATCACGGCACAAGTATCGAATACACGATCAAAGGAAGATATATTACCGGAAAACAATCTGTTTTTGAATATCTAAAAGACACTGCCATAGTCAATCCTCACTGTAAAATCACTTTTGTTGATCCAGACGGAAAAATATTCGTTATTGAAAGAGCAACGGATATAATGCCTGTTAGATCAAGAGAGATCAAGCCACATCCTGAAGGTATCGAGATCGGGGATATGATTAAACTGGCACAGAACACCCAACAAAAAACTGCGAAGACTTTTCTTATTAACGATTTCTCAAGGGTCACTGGAAGGATAGCTGATGAGATACTGCAAAAAGCAGGAATTGATGAAAATACTAAACCTGCAAAGCTCACGCGCGACAACTGTAAGGACATAATAAAGGCAATTGAGGCAGTAAAGATTATGGCCCCTCCGACCGATTGTCTGTCGCCTATC
>JBAZDV010000068.1:0-3729 GCA_041654195.1 Candidatus Methanomethylophilaceae archaeon
ACATCTAACTTACGCATAGCAACCTGGTATTCATCATCTGACTTAGCTTCATTAAGTGCCTGCTGTGCTGTAGCAATCTTAAGACGCAGTTCCTCAGGATAGTTAGCCGCATCAACAAGAGCTGTCTGTACCTGTGCACCAAGTATAGCCAACTGTGCCTGCCTGGCTGCTACCTGGTAATCATCATCTGACTTAGCTTCATTGAGCGCCTGCTGTGCTGTAGCAATCTTAAGACGCAGTTCCTCAGGATAGTTAGCCGTATCAATGGCCCTTAACTGCAAATCATATTTTGCAGACTGCTTTTGAATATCTGACATCTCAAGAGATTCTAATGTATTGAGCCACTGAGATACTATATCCAGTTTTTCAGTGTCAGAACCCTTAACGGTATTAAATGCTGTTATAAGCATCTCCGCCATATCTCTCTGCCTCTGTTGCTCCTCTACCGAAACTCGAGCTTTTTCGGACGATGATCTGTCAATTATAGCATTTGCCATATCAGCTGTTTGAGTCGCTCTTTCATTTTCAAGGGTAGATAAATTTTGTGCCTGGAACATCATCCATGGCAACTGATTAATAAGCCCCGACTTAACGCCCATCATTTTAAGGTCTTTTTCAATGTTCTCTTTCTTTTGCGCATATATAGGATCGAGTTGTGCCCTTGCCTGGTCAAGTGCCTCTGTCCATGATAAAACTTCAGGGATATCCTTTGGTGTATAATTACCTCCGACAATATCCTGCATTATTTGTGTGATGCTCGCAGCCTGATCCATGTATGATGTTGTATTATTGTTCAATACACTGTTTAATGAGTCTTCTAACCACTTCTTGGTATCTTGAACTGTAGATAACCCGCCGGCTGAAGCTTTTTCAGCAGGAGACGATACCTGAGCCTGTGTACTTGCCTGCGCTTGAGGCACTTCTACTTTATACTCTTCCTGAGCAGGAACTTGTGTATTTGCCGGTGTTTGTGCTGCAGGTTTTTGCGTATTTGTCGGTGCTTGAGGCACTTCTACTTTATACTCTTCCTGAGCAGGAACTTGTGTATTTGCCGGTGTTTGTGCTGCAGGTTTTTGCGGAATAACCACTTTATACTCTTCTTGTACAGGTACCTGAGCAGGAACTTGTGTATTTACCGGTGTTTGTACTGCAGGAACCTGTGCATGTGCTTGTGTGCTTATCGGCTCCGAAGCCTGAACAGGTGTTTGAACAGGCGCTTGAGCAGGTGTCTGTGCACTTGTTGTAGTGGGGAGCTGTACAGCCGTTGCAACGGGTATCTGTGTATCTTTAGATGTAGAAACATTGCTCATTAGTCTGTTTAACAGCTCTGCATTATTTTCAGCCTGGCCCAATGCTTTACGCCTTTCGTCTGCCGCCTTAGCATTGGCTACCATACCTTCAGTATTTCCGGCAAGCTCTGCCTCAGTATATAATCTTTTATATTGTGCTATCTGCGGATCAATATCGGTCGTTGACACAGGCTGCATTGTCGCTGTATCATAATAAACATTTTTATTCGCATCATATCCTACATTATTTCCACTTAAATATGAAGAAGAAGCAGGTGCCGCAGGTGCGGGTACAGACTGAGACATCTGTGTTGATGCAGGAGGCTGATTTACTGCCACATTTTTAGGAGCTTTCATTTCAGACACATTCCCGATTGCCGTAGCATTCGCCTGCTTCTGTGCCATAATTTGATTATAAGTTGTAGCAGGGGAACTATCTGTAGGAGTTCTCTGTGAAATCAAATCTTGCTCCATGTCAGCTATAGCCTGTGTTGGAGAAGGCTGCTGTGCGGTTTTTTGCGCCGCTAATCGAGCCTCGAGTCTCTTTCTTATTGCTTCCTGTTCGGCTTCCCATGCTGCCGTTATATTCGGATTTGTAGCCATTTTAACAACAACCCCCTCACACAATCACAAATTACTTGCTTGCCTTTTTAGCTGCAATACTTTCATATGCCTTCATGGTCGTAAATGCAACAATAACACCATTAATAAAATTCAACCCAAAAGTGCGCCAATCCCAAATACTAAACATAGCCTGTGCAACATTTAGTAAAATTACTGCGAACACATAAACAACTAATCTGGTAGGGACACGTATGCCCTTACCAAAAAGACGCATTACGATGTTATCTATTGGCACTTTAATAAACTGAATTATCAAGCCCAACACAAGGCATATCCCCGCAAACGTTGTTAAAAACTCCCATGATACAAAATCATTTAATTCTTCCGTTACCGTAGTTGTTAATACATCCATTTCTTATCCCTCCAATTTTCTCAGGCTATTAGCCCATTTTACATATATATAATGGATCCCTGTCCAAAAACTTAAAGATTGTTTTGCGCGTTCCACATCAAGTAACTCCCCTCGTGCTACAAGGTATGCTATCGCTTTATCCGTCTCATCATAACCATAAGGACGTATCGCATCATCAAGTGCATACAAATTGTTTTCATCGATCACCTTTATGAGCAATGGCGCATACTGCTGTGTGTTACCTGCGTACCCTGCGGCCTGCAACGCCGCAGCAGCCTCTTTATAGTCTTCGGCTTTAAGCACTGCAACATAATGAACTGTCTTCATTAAATTTATATAATCATCAACAGAGTCATCATAAGAATTATACTGCCGAAACAAGATCTCACCCTCATCAGTCAGTACCCCCAGCGGCTCAAAACCACAACCCGGAGTCCAGATTATGCAAAACAGATTATTGCCCCTGATATGACTGCCCCAACCGGTTTCTACCGCCGACTGTGCAATCATAATTGAGGGCAATAATCCGCAGGCTCTGTATCCTTTAATTGCATATTTTCGCATAAAAGATATAAACTCATTTGGTGTCATATCAGGCCCCTTTCAAAACCACCGATAAAACAAATCCAACCAAAGTAATAATAAATGCCGCCACCAAACCCCAAACAGCAGATGTCTGCGCAGATATCTGCTTTATTAAAGACTGTATGTTTGTAGCATTTTGTACGGCGCATTTATTCAGGTATTCAATCTGTTTATCATGCTCTTGAATATTTCTTTCGTGCCTTTCCAATGTTTTATCAATAAGATCATCTGATACCATAGCTGTTTCCCCCAAATATATTAGTATCTTATAATGCTTGCTTCCTGCGTATTCTGGTCCCAAACAACAACATCTTTTAATATTTCATGTGTAAACCGAGTAGGCACAAATATCCGATTAATTACATAATCTATAAATGGGGGTTTCTCCATTTCTATCTCTATCCCATTAACACACACTTTCCTACTCCCAACCTTGAGCCGCAATTCTATAGGCAATCCAAATGTTACAAACCCGGCTCCGGTCTCATGATCGATGCCCGCGGCTTCAACATCCACAGTCGTCATTTTAAGTGTGTCATATAACGTTTTTACAGTCATTCGCTCGCTATTTAATACGGATTTATACTTACTTATCATAAGAGCAGCTATACCAGAAACACCAGGAGTAGCCATTGATGTACCCGACATTGCCACATAACCTTCATGTAAACCACAAGACACCACATCAATTCCTATTTGACAAACATCAACCTCTGGAGATTGTGTGGTAAAATATGCTGCTTTCAAATTATCGTCCACCGCTCCCACTGTAATAACCTCCGGGAATGATGCAGGGAACAATGCAGTTTCTTCTCCTGTGTTACCGGCAGCACAAATGACGATAATACCCGCTTCTGTAAGCTCTTGTATAACTACCCA
>JBAZDV010000068.1:3739-5854 GCA_041654195.1 Candidatus Methanomethylophilaceae archaeon
AGGAACGCAACCCATGAATCAAGTCCATAACATCCCCGGAGCCGTTCTTGTCTAAAACTTTAACTGGTAAGATTTTGCAATCAGGGGCAATGCCGCATGTTGTACCCGCTATTGTGCCGGCAACATGGGTGTTGCTTACGATAACGCCGTTCGCTAAATAATTGTTTGCATTTTCAACGGAGAGATCATAAAAATATCCGTCAAAATCTTCCTTGATTATTTCATCAATTACTATTGTTTTAATCGTTCTTCGGCCAGTTACAATGTTTTCCTTCTTTCTTTCTATTGCAAGATTGTTATAAATATATGGATGCTTGTTTTTTGTAATTCCAAAAGACAAAACATAAGTATCTGAAGCGCCATAAGTGCTCGAGAAATATCCTTTATGTTTATAGCATCCTGCTCTTATACCAACTGCGTTGCATAGATCATATAATCCTCGCACAAAAAGCTCAGAACCAGAAACTATTCTGCACTTGCTTTCTGCGCTAACGCACCCGTCGCCATCTATAATCCCAGCAATATATGCATGAATTAACTCGATACTAAGCTTGCTAATATTTTGACTAACAACAATCTTTTTACTTTTTGCACCGCAAGGGATTGCAAAATATTCACACAGCGACTTGAATGCCCGCGAATATAAAACGGTTCTTTGGCTGCCGTTGCGATAATCAACATCGCAAGCGACTTTGCTATCCTCTATTTCTGAACAAATCTTGTTAAACTTTTGTATAGCCTGTATGTTTTCCCCCGCTTGTGAAACCTCAACTCTGTTAGATTTTATCTCTTTAAGCATGTGTCCGTCTGTTGTTATAAAACCTATTGCCCACATTATATCTTCTGTAATTTTTATTCCAAACAACTCCAAATCAGATGCGCCACACGGTGACATTGATTCAAAGTTAATTATTAAATGATCTCCTTTTTCCAGTGTGTCTGCTCTTTTCTTTTGGATTGTCCGATCTTTGCCTCTGGAAGAAGTCTGTACATATATTTCATGCCAAGGTGTCAACTTAACTTCATTGTGCCCATACTTTATTTTATATATTTTCTCGTTAACTTTAACTTTGTGCGCAGCGGTAATTTTGTTTAAAACTATGTATTTGTCTTCCAATGACACAGTTTTCAGATCGTCATTCGAAACATCTTTTATCTGATCATGCTCGCTCGATGGCAAGAATATATTTGGGCACAGTTCAAAGAACTCTTTAATTGTCGTTATGCCATATTTACTGGTTATAATTTTGGCATCTTCGTTTATGCATCCGTGGCCGTTTTCATCAGCGGCGTTATTGCTATAATGGCAATAATTATACGCCGGGTATAGTTTACCAGAAAGCTCCGCATGTTCATTGACTCCGGTATCTACCACCGCCACAATGACGTTTTCACCCTTATACCCGTCACGATACATGCGCTGGCGCCCGGTCATGTCAAGGACCTTTGCTTTATCCGATACGCTCTGTATTGATGCTCCATGTATCACTATTGGCTGTAATTGTGTTTTCATGACCCGCCTCCTTTTTAAGCTGCTGCCCATGCCATTATTGCTTCATTAATTTTTAATGCCAAATTATTTGCTACTGCGTTTGTAGCTAAACCAACGTCTTTCCATATATATATTTGCAAATCCTGCCCGGCAGTCAATGTCAAATCGTCTGTGAACGTATCTTCGTTTAAGGTGGAATGTTCTGCCCCGACAGGGCTGCCATCAACATATGGACGATAATAAACTTTGTTAGTCATGTCGCCGCCGTCTAAAAATACAGATACTCTATATTTACCAGTTATTGTAATCGCACAATGAGCAACCTTGTCCGGAGTGGTTGACCCGGATGGATAGTACACAACTGTCTCCTCAACAAAAGTATTCGCGCCTGCAGTAATGTCTGTATGGGTGCCTGTTACTCCCAATATTTCTATGCCATTTTTAATGTTGCCGGCGATTATCTTTGCTTGCTCCGCTGCAGCTATTTTGACCACGCCACTGCCGCTGTGTTTCCCTAAAGCAATAGTAACCTCTGTCGCTTTGGCACTTATATCTGTTGATACTGTACCATTGTCAGGCATTGTGCCAACTTCCAGAACATGCCCGGTATTTGAAAATGTCTC
>JBAZDV010000069.1:0-5809 GCA_041654195.1 Candidatus Methanomethylophilaceae archaeon
CGCCACATCGAACGCCATCCGATAAATTTCATTTGTACGTAATACTCCTGTTTCCTCGAACGTCCATTTCGCCCGGATCTTTCCGTTAGGTGTCATTACATACAAAATCTTTAGCGGCTTCCGTTTCCGTCCTGCCCTGCGTGCAATTATCGTTGTTCCGTTTGCGGTATTCAAAATGAAGGCCCGCCGCTGATGCGTTCCGTATACTCCTGGATGCTTAGACCCTGCGGAGAATTTAGTCTGTGCGTAATCTTTCAGCACCGTTTTTGGTTTGTAAATTTGCTTCACCCTTCCGCCCGACGTTTTCATCTGGTAATCGCTCTGGGGTACTGTAAGAACTTTCCCTAAGGGCACTCGTGTTCCCCCAAATTCCTGCATCGACATAAACTCCGTCTTTTCTATGTTTCCGAGATACACGGAGGCGAATGCCTCTGACGTGTCGCGGATGTCACGCGCCACCTTATTAATTTGTCCTGAAGATGAAGGAAAAGCCTTTATCGAATTAGGTATGAATTCGCCGTGGAGATTGAATTTTTCCCTTGTCATCGCGCGTTCAGTCATCATGACGCGCTCCGTCACAAGCCTCAATGCGTCGGCGACTGCCCTAGGATACTTGTCTCCGGCAAGTTTCTTTGCGTCGGCGACGAAATCACCGAGGTCCATCCTTATTCTTGTCGTGTCGGACATAATCCAAAATATACATAAAATAACGTCATAATAACCGGCGGTAACGATTTTTTCATTCCGGTCACACATAGTAAAACTTATGCGTAATAAAAGAACCGTCCTGTTGGCGCAAGACGGTTCTTGGGAGGCTATAATGAAGTGCATATAATATAAATTAATTTGTGCTTTCCGTCAATAGTGTTGTTTAGTACAAAGTCATAGATTACGCATAAGCGAACTGGGGTGACCTGCTATGGTGGTTGTTTTGCATACCACGGCATTTGGACGGAAATGGGTCTGCAAGGCGTTTTATTCTTGGATGTATGGTTTTAAGGGTGCAGCCTTGAAAATGGTTTCTTGGGCCATTTCCGTCAAAGCGCTGGGGTGCGATGATGCAGCCATCCTTTTGTGGATGCATTTTAGGGTAAAAGTGTTTTTTGGAAAAGGACGCCTTTTTTCTTTATCTTTCTTTTTTATTCTTATTCTTTATTCTTATTCTTTATTCTTTAAATCCTTTAATCCTTTAATCCTTTAAAGCAAAGAGCCTTAACAAGACTCTTTGCAAGACTCTTAGCAAGAATAAAAATTGTAATAAAAAAATATCTAACTTCGTATTGTCTTTTTTTGTGTCTGTATTTATATTTGTTTTACCAATCAAAAAAGGAACAAAAATGGAAATCAAAACTATATCAGACTGGTCTGTTACCCAGAAGCTCCACTCTGCAGGAGTCAACAAAAAAACTTTGTACGAAGCAATTATGTCCGGGGACCTGATCCCAGAGCCGCGGGAAGGAAGAAATCGCGAGTGGCGCGTAAGAGAGGACAACATCGATGCCTACATCGCACACAAATAAGGAATTAACAAATATGAGAATAGACTATATACAAATTAATCTCAATGATCTTTCCGAAGCATGTTTAAAAATCAAAGAGCTCACAGAGGCTGAGGCTGGCGCTGTAATTATGGAGGCTTGCATTGACTTTATTAACGTAAATCAAAATTCTAAATACAAATTTGTCCGAGACACGCTGAAAAACACCTTACAAAATGAGGGGGGGGGATTTGAAAATGAAAATTGATTATGTACAAATCCATTTAGTTGATTTAGCGACTTTGCTAATCAACAAATCAGAGGATGATTCGAAAACCGACGCTCGACAAGCCTGCCTCGACCTCGTAAATCGCAACCGGAATTCTGAATTTGACTGGGTCCGAGAGGCCCTAGAGTGCGCCGAGGCTGGCATGTCATACACACAGGACAAAATGTCCAAGATGAGGGCAGCTAAAAAGGAAAAACGGACACAGAATGAAGCTACCGAAGTGCGTCAAGCGGAAAAGCCAAAGGAAGAAATTCCTCAACCCCCAAAGGTTACGCACAAATTCACTCCGCCCACATCAGAAGAGGTGCGCGCCGAGTGCTCCAGCCGAGGGATGCAGGACATTTCTGAAGCCTTCATCGGCTTCTACGAATCCAACGGCTGGAAGGTGGGACAGAACCAGATGAAGTCCTGGAAGGGAGCGCTGACCACGTGGCAGCATCGCGAAGTTGTGCGCAAGTCATCGCCCCCGCGCTACGAGAGCGAGAGCGCCCGCACATCGCGCATCAACAACGAATTCATGAGCCGCAAAAATGCCGGAGAAAGCAGCGAGTCGATCGCCGCTGACTTCGAGAAACGAAAGGCTGCGGGTACGCTATGATTTGCACACAAATTAATGAGGACAAAGAAATGGACGCAGAACTGAAGGACTTTTTGGCGCGTCATCGCGCCTGCCGCAATGGCCTCTCGCGCCTCGCGGCGACTGGTGCGGCGACGGCGGAGGAGGAGGAAACTAATGCGTAAAGATTCAATCGGCTTTGCGTATGCGTACAACGTTGCCGGAGTTGATCCTAGTCCATATTCCACCGCAGTTAGAAAGCGAGCAGAAGAAATCAAGCAGGATTACACAACCGCTGATTTCAGCAGGATGTGTTCCCGCATGGCTGATTTGGAGTTAAGAAATGAAGAACTCAAAAAACTATTGGAAAAGGATGGAAAATGAAAACGATTATTTTATCCATAAAGCCCAGGTGGGCGGCAAAGATTTACTCCCGTGAAAAGCGCATCGAGTTCCGCCGCGTCATCCCGAAGTGCATCTATCCGGGAGAGGATGAAGACGAGTACGTGAAAGTTCTTTTGTACGAATCTGCGCCCGTGAGCAAGGTTACTGGCGAGTGCATTATGTGTGTAAGCGCATTCTCTCCTTCCGGAAAGTTCAGTAGTGAGGTTCTTAAAAAAGGATGCGTAACGGAACAGGAAATGGCGAGCTATTCTAGGGGACTCCCGGTTTATGCGCTTGGCGTTAGCGGATCAGAAAAATGGGATGTTCCGAAGAACATATCCTGCTACAAAAAACGGGCGCCGATGAACTATGTCTACCAGCTCATGTGTGATTGCGGCGAGCCTTACGATGCCGATAAGGGCCCATGTCACGTAAGGTGCAAGGGATGCGATCGCATCGTAAGAAGGCTAGAGGTAAACGAGTCCGGGAAATGCGAGATGTGCACGTGGGATTGCACGTGGGATGATTGAATACAAGTTTGTGCAATAACGCACAAAATATAAGGAAAGGAAAATAAAATGAAATACAGAAAAAGACCAGTAATCATTGAAGCTATGAAATTTGAGTATTCCGAAAAAGGAATAAAAGAACTAAAAAAGTTTTGCGGAGATAGCTTAGGAATTATTAAAAAGGATAGACATATCGGAGCGAAAGGCGAGGCCGAAATAAAGGCACTGGCAGATGGTGGATGTAATCTTTCAGCGCGGCATATTGTCACAGAGGGTGACTTTGTAATCAAAGACGTAAACGGCAAATTTTATCCTTGCACGCCTGATATTTTTGAACAAACTTACGAGTCGGTGACTATTTAAACGACAGAAGTTACAGCATCTAACCGCGCCCGTGCGTATCGCGGGAATTATTACATACTTACTTTGTGATGGACAAAGATATGATACCATCAATGGAGATAAGTTAAAGGCAGGAATGTCATGAGACCAGACAAACATAAAAATAATGATAATACCAGGGGATCTATCCATTATATCCAGGGGGCCCTAAAACAAAAAGAAGAATCCGCCGGGAGGTCCGGGCAATGAACAGGAACCGCCTCCGGCATATTGAAGAATACGATGATGATGAAATCTGGGACGACAGGAAAAATGCAACTGATATTTGGTGCTTTGATTAACGTGAACATTCAAAAGGAAACTTTATGATCGCACAAAATCACGGACAACGTTTAGTTTTGTTAAATGAAGACGAGCTCGATTTAATAAGAGCCGATCTTGTAGATGGAACGAGAAATCCAATTAAAGACCAAGACCCAGGATTAGTTGACTTTTTCAAAAAACGCGAAGCCTTGAGGGAAAAATTAATTCCAGAAATTGAAACTCTTTTATTGGACATGTCTGAAGAAAATTGTCGGAAAAAAGAATTTGATGAACAACAATACAAAAGATTTTTAGAGGATTTATAGAAATAAGTTTGTGCAATCACGCACAAAATAACAACAAGGAACAATATGAAACAGCTTGAAATCAATGACCTCAACACGGCAAAATATACAGCCATTTATCATGAGGATGACCCGAAGTTCAATGCGCCGCATCACTTCGTGATCCGTGATGGCGCTGAACGCTGGCAGATGAAAATTGATATGCAGGAAGGACCAATCAAGGAATGCGGAGTCAACGGATGCTGCAATGAGGATCTTCTCAACATTGTCAAGACTCGGCTCGAAGGCTTCCAGAATTCCGAATTCGCTTGCCGTGAAAATGCGGAGGCGCTCACTAAGCTTGAGGAAGCTCTGCTATGGTTGCACCACCGCACCAATAAGCGCGTGGCACGAGGAGTGGAAGGAACTCACACGGTATAGCATCTAACCGCGCCCGTGCGTATCGCGGGACTTATTACACACAAATTAACAATGAGAAAGAATCAATGCCGATAGACTACAAAAAATATCCGCCAAACTGGTTGACGGAAATCCGTCCAAGAATTCTTAAAAGAGCAGGAGGAAGATGTGAATTTCCTGGTTGCGATTTCAAGGACGGTGAGTGGGTGTGGGCTGTTAAACACCACGGGCGCACGAAATGGTTTCGAAGCCTTGACGAAGCAATGAAACAACCTATGACTTTTGAAAGGAAAAACGGGAAAGACGTACCTAACCCCAAACGAGTCAAAGTTGTCCTTACCGTCGCTCATCTTGACAACGACGAGACAAATTGTGACGTAAAGGACGAACGTCTACGGGCTGCGTGCCAGCTGTGTCATCTCCGCTATGATGCTGCCGAAAAATACAGAAGGGCCATGAGTAAAAGTAAATCAATGAAAAAATATTACGTTAGCCAAACTCATTTACTTTGTGATGGACAAAGATGCGATTCATTTATTCCAGATTAGTTTTTAGTGGGGCCTCCAGGGCTTGAACCTGGAACCAGCGAGTTATGAGTCCGCGGCTCTAACCGATTGAGCTAAAACCCGTAATTATCAGCTAAGAAACAGTATGGCTTCCCTGTGACGGCGCAACTTAAGTCCTCGCATAGGATTGCCTCCGCAAAGCGCCCAGCGCTGGAACTCGTCCGATGCGCCGATGAAGTCCTTAGCTTTTATTTTCCTTATGAGCATTGACTTTGAGAGCGCCGTTGATCCAACGTTGTACGCAAGGCTCGCAAGAGCGGTGGTCTGGTTAGCCGTTAGTTCAACTCCCCCACACAAAGCCTTCAGTTCATCAAGCAAAGCCGTAAGCCTGTACGCAAGTTCCTGCTTCGCGACATCGAGCGATAGGTTGCGCACATCCTTGACATCGCGGTCGTCGTGCATTTTTCCGGTGAATCCGAAACCGACTGTCCATATTCCCGCAGAGTCCTTATAGGCATTGGCTTCGAAGCCTTCCTGCGTACAAATGAAATTTACGAGTTGACTATTTCCATTTAGTGCGTCCATGTGATGCTCTCCATTGACCTGTTGAATTTGTATACACCAGGTAGCTTTTCTTCCAGGTCATAGTAGTGTCCGAAATGATCCACGGCGAATTTAACCACGGCGGCGCGGCGCTCGGAGACCTTACCGGAAAGAATCATTCCTTGACGCAGAAGC
>JBAZDV010000070.1:0-3301 GCA_041654195.1 Candidatus Methanomethylophilaceae archaeon
AGTAAAGGACAGACGTTCGCTTGAAGATATTTATATTGAAATTATGAGGGAGGAGGCGTAACTGATGAATCCAATACTTGTGGTCGCAAAAAAAGAGATGAGACTGATTGCAAAAAACCGTTCTCTCATCATGAGCATTGTGCTTTTCATGGGTATTTTCGGGGGGATAACCTCCCTTGGTGCGATCATGTCCATTGTTGAAGGGGATGTGGAGAGTATAGTATCAGCCCTTGATTCCCTGATGATGTATCTCGTTTTGATGCTGGGTATATTTAGCGGATATTTCTTATCGTCACAGGCATTTTTAGGGGAAAAAACCGGAGGGACAATTGAAACGCTACTCTGCTCCCCTCTGCCGTTGCGGGACATCTGGCTGGGAAAAGTGATCGGTGTGATGATTCCTTCCTATGCAATTGCATTGTTGGTTGCAACAGCACTTGTGGTTCTTTCAAATATAGCAGCAGACTTTCTGGTGTTGCCTTCAATTGTCATGATCCTGTTCGTGCTGTTCGTTGTCCCGGTTTACATCGCCTGTGCCATCGGTTTGTTAGGGTTTGTCCAGCTACTGTTAGGGATGAAAGAGAACCAGATAATAAATATCGTGCTTGTTGTCGGGTTTATTGGGGCAATTTCTGTTTTTGACAGTCTTGTTGCGGAAGGAGTGGTTGTCATGTCCGCTCCGGTTGTGGGAGGGATGTTTGTACTGAGTATTCTTCTTCTGGGCGGTATCGGGTATATGACCCGGATATTAAACCGGGAGAAGATTGTTACGACTCTTCCTTAGAGAACGGGGATACTGTTTATGTTTTTGTCGAATAGGGACGTAGGGTTGCTCCTACGCCCCTATTTGACAAATAATTTGAATTCCCAATACCTAATGGATTATTCACCTGAGATCCATCCTCATGAATCTCACATATGAGATCCCAAAGAAGACTGCCGGGAAAATAAACATCATCAGAATGTTGGATCCAACCTTTCCCATAAAATCTTCAAAGGATATTCCCATCTCAGCATAATCCAGACGATACCCATTCCCAACCCCTCTGTTCCATAAAAAAAATGGATTTGTAATGGCATCGCCAATCTGTCCATAATTACACTTGATTGAGAGATGGTTGATTATGTTCGTGATCTCCCATTCGCTTGTGTAATAGCTTTTCGTCTCCTCAATCAGCAATTCGTAGTCCTCATATGAGATATCATCACGCATATCTGCCATTGGGTCCGGCCCAAGGATGTATCCGCTTACTGAAGGTGCAATTGCAGGTGCAAGATATGCGAAGGCAAAGAAGATGATCAGTGCGTATATCAATGACATGCCACTTGTTCTGGCAAATACTGATGTCATGATTGCCATGGCAAAACAACTTACCAGAAACAGAACGGATACAAACCATAACAAGAATATTCCGGGCCACTCATCCAGACCAGGAACAATACTGTTGATCAGAAGTATTGCAACGGTAATCATAAAAACGGTTGTTACCGCAAGTGTGAGTGCAAGAATACCGCCAATGGCTTTCCCGTTTATCACTTCGTCCCGGTATACCGGATGTGAAAACAGTGATTTGATTGATCCTGATTCACGTTCTTTTGTAATGGCATCAAAACCCATTGCTATTGCAATAAGTGCTCCAAAAACAGATGACGCCAATCCTCCCGTAATTCCACTGAACAGATTAATCGGGGCAGGTCTGTAATCAGCAAGACCAGTATTGATATTGCCGTCTTCATCCATTGTAGTGCTTCCAGAGGTTGAATAATCTGCTAATTGCATGCGGTAGATATCAAATTCAGAACACACACTTATTCCGGTAATAATCAGGAGCATTACAAGGAGGGCAATATATCTCTTGCTTGTAATATAATCATTAAATTCTTTTTTTGCAATGAGTATTACTCTGTCTGCCGTCATTTACCTCACCTCTACCTGAGATCCATCCTCATAAATTTCACATAGGCAATTCCAAAAAAGAGGGAGGGATACAACAGGAAAAACAACAACTGTGACCAGACCTGATTAATGACCTCTTTTAATGAGAGCATGGGTGTGCCGTCTATGCAGTCCCAGGACGGCTTTGCAAATACTCCGGTAAGAACATAATAATTATGCTGTATTGAGAATAATGACGAGATCTCATGGATTGCAAAGCGTTTTTGATCATAATCCTGTTGCTTCTCTTCTAACAACTCTAAATATTCATCATCCTCATCAGAATCTGCGTAATATCTCGCTATGGTGATCTCATCTCTCGGATCCTCTCCAAGCATTGTATAGACGGCAACCCTGGCGCTGAATACCGGAATGAAAAATGACAGAACAAACAGAATAATCAGAGACAATATCAGGGCATTACTGCTGGAGCCTGCAATTACTGATGCCATCAGTGCAAGGGCAAAGTTGGATGCCAGAAATATAATTGTTATCAGCCAGATTATGAGCATCAGCCCTAGTTCATACAGGGTTGGTACAATTCCCTGAATAAGAAATAATGCAAAAACCAGCATAAATACCACTGTTATTGCGATCGTGAGTGCGGCAATCCCGCCAATCGCTTTTCCATTTATAATTTCATCCCTGTATACCGGATGTGAGAGCAGGGATCTCAGTGACTTTGTCTCTTTTTCCCCTGAAATGAGATCAAAACCGAGTGCAATGGCAATGATTGCACCAAATCCGTAGTATCCGATGACCTCAGTTATAGAACTGATTATTGAGAGAGGTGAAGGGACACTGCTGCTGTCTCCGGATTTATATCTGTCCAGATTGCTCTGATAATCGTTTATGCCGGTAATTGCTCCAATTCCCACGACTATGGAGAGCATTAAGAGAAGGAGCAGGAATTTTTTACTGGTGATATGATCGCAGGTCTCTTTTCGGGCAATTATGGCGAGTCTCTGGATTTTCATATCAGTCCCGCCTGTATACCTTAAGGAAGAGCTGTTCCAGTCCGGGTTTTTCGAGATGCATCTCGATTATCCCATTAGAAGCTTCCTGTAATTGGCTGGAGAGTTCTCTTCTGATATCCCTGTTTACAGAGATCTCAGCCCGGTTCTCTGTTTTATGAATTTCGAGAATGTCAGGATGCGAGAGTTCAGGCAGGGGTTTTATGGACTCAATGGTGATCTTCATTGGTATATTGCTCTGCTCCCTGAGTTGCTCTTCCACCTCCTCTGTCGTTCCCTGAGCAACCATCTTTCCCTGCGATAATATTCCAAGTGTTCGGCAGACCTGTTTTATCTCTGACAGAATGTGAGAACAGATGAGAATTGTCTTTCCTTCATCTGAGATCTTCCG
>JBAZDV010000070.1:3311-5750 GCA_041654195.1 Candidatus Methanomethylophilaceae archaeon
ACTGGGCGACGCCTTCCGGATCCAGGTTGGCAGTCGGTTCATCAAGGATCACCACTTTTGGATCATTGAGCAGTGCCTGTGCAAGGCCCAGACGCTGGTTCATTCCACGGGAGTAGCCACCCACAGTCTGGGTGACTCCATTCAGCCTGACAAGATCCAGGAGATAATCGATCCTCTCTTCCCGCTTGTCCGGATAGATTCCATAAAATTTTGCAAAATAGTCGAGATTATCTTTACCGGTCATATTGCCGTAAAAACCCACATCCTCTGGCAGATACCCTATGACCTCTTTTGCCTTCAGGGGGTTTCGTGCAACATCAATCCCGTCAATCAGACAGATTCCTTCTGTGGGTTCAATCATGCCTGTCAGCATCAGGATTGTTGTAGTCTTGCCTGCACCGTTTGGCCCCAGAAATCCAAAGACCTCACCCTCCTTTATCTCCATATTGAGATGATCCACAACGCAGTTCCCATTATATTCCTTTGTTAAATTTTCAGTCCTGATCATGCTCTGGTCTGCCTCTTTTTATGGAAGATAAATAATTTAAGTATAAATTTATTGGTGCCTTATATTATACAATTTATGGCAGAATCATCTACACGTTTGTTGAGTGAGGTGTGGGGTAGAGTTAGTATTACAAAATCCAGCCGATCACAAAGCACGCATCATTAGTGCTGTTGTCGATAAGATGGATCTGTCCCTCCTCTATTCATCGTATTGCACAGACAACGGTCAGAATTGCATATGATCCCCGGATGCTGACCCAAGGTCCTCTTCTATGCCACGTTCATGGGAATATTCAGCAGCAGAGAGATCGATTACGAACTCAATACAGACACTGCCTCCATGTACCTTGCACCAATGCAAAAGCCATCATACCGGACTATCGTCCGGTTTCGGACTACAAAAGAAGCACTGAAGGATGAGACGAGAAAGAGACTTTCACCATATGCTGGAAAAACAGAATATGCAAAATAAATTACGGGCACAAAATCACCTTTTTGGAATTTAAAGTATGATAATCGGTGGAATCACCGGGATCACAGAGGACTGAAGAAGGCAAAAGGTGAATGCCTCCTTCATGTGATTGGGCATAATCTGGGTATCATATGCAGGAATGTGTCAATTGTTTGGATCAAAAACTCAAATCCGGTACGTCTTTCATCTGAACATGGTACGCGTTCTGCTGATCTGGTCGCAGTTTCACCTGAAGAAGGGGGTACCTGTTGTGGCAATGGTGCCAAAAAACAGTTTCAGGTTATTGAATCCGGATTTGCGATGTAGGGAAAAAGAATGCGGAATTTTGGTTCTGTCACTCCCTGTCAATATCGTTTTCACGAAATTTTTTCCTCGCATCTATTGAAATATCTTCATAATATAACTCAACAATCTCACCTGAATGTGCGTCAACGATGGTCGAATAATGTATTCTGTGGTTATTCGGTTCCTCTTCAGGATTCTTATTTAATTCAACTTGAAAAAAAAACGGCCATACAAGGCGGATGGGCATTTCTTTCTCATAATATAACAGTTCGGAATCATCATTCCAGCACAGATTTATGGTATCTGAACCCTCCTGGGATGACTTAAATGTGAAGCTTTCCACTGTTCCGGGGTATTTTTCATTGACAGTTGTCTCAGCAATTTCTTTAGCTTCATCAAATGTTATATCAGGTTCTGAAGATGGGAATGTGGTATTTTCAAGATCCAGCCAGTATTTGGAATAACCGAGGACGTCACCATTCATGGGGTCTATGCAAAATTTGATTGCACCCTTCAGATACGGAATTCCATTCTGTATCCGACTATACCTGACATCAGCAGTCGTATTTTGAAAATATGACGAAGTGATCACTGAATTATTTGTGTAATAATCTGCTTTATCTCCAGTTATATTTCTTAATAGTTTCTGGGCGATTATTTCTGCATCTTCCAGTGAAATTTCTAATTCTCCTTTTTTCTGGTACATCCCATACAGGGGAAAAAACCGTATTATTTCTCTGGAATCTGAATCAACTATTATTTGGTATTTTTTTCCATTCTTTGTGATTGCATTCTCATATATGTCATATGTTTTTCCTTTTATAAACCGGTCTGGTTCAGTTCTGTACCTTAATGATTCAATATCCATATCCGGAAATAATTCAACAATTTTTTCTTTGATACTTTTAGGAGTTTTAATAGTGTTGGCATCACCATTGATTGATTCTGTTTCTGAAGGCTTTGGTGTTGGTTCCTGGATGTCGGGTTTAATATCTGTTGAATCTTCAGGATTGGCATGTGTATTCGGTATAAAAACTACAGAACAGAAGGCTACCAGAATTATGGCTGCCAGGGATATAACTATGATTTTTCCGGACATTTCATCTTCACCTGTGTTTGATGTACACAATATATCCCCTGTCTGCATCTTTCAGAGATGCATGGTAAATCGGGAG
>JBAZDV010000071.1:0-5749 GCA_041654195.1 Candidatus Methanomethylophilaceae archaeon
ACTACTTGAGTTAATAACCGATGAGATAGCAACCATGTACTCCCGTCCCAAGCAGTTAATTCAGATGTCTTTAAGGGAGACGGCTGAGGCACTGGCTATCAATGTCAATGGCAATATGCAGGATGCACTGAACAAGTACGGTGATGAATACCGGGTTTTCTGTGTCAACAGGGGTGAGTTTGATGTAAGGAATAGGTCATGGAGCCTTGACCTTTTTGAGATAGGGTCAAAGACAGCCGTTCCGGATGTGTCTGAGACTGAGGAACAGGTTAAGTATGGCTATCTCTATAACTGGTATGTGGCCGGAGAGATTAATTATGCTATTGCAGGTACCGGATGGCACGTTCCGACAGAAACAGAATGGGAAACATTAATAACATATCTTGGGGGCAGCTCGGTAGCGGGAGGCAAACTAAAGGAAATAGGGTTAGTTTATTGGAACACACCTAATACAGGTGCAACTAATGAAACGGGATTTAATGGCAGAGCTTCTGGCAGAAGAACTTATACGGGTGCTTTTATTGGAATAAAAGACGCTTTTATATGTTGGACTTCGACTTTATCGCATGTTCCTAATGCGATTCTTTTAGTTCTACAATACGATAACGACAATACATATATTGGTCAATACGCACAAATAGCAGGTCATGCTATCCGCCTCATTAAAGACTCCACAACCCTTGAACATGGTGAAACCGGAACATATACCGGAAATGATGGGAAGGTTTATGATACCATCTGCATAGGCACTCAGGAGTGGCTTTCATGTAACCTTGCAGAGACGAAATTCACCAACGGCGAAGATATACCTAATGTCACAGACAATGATGAATGGGCAGCACTGACCATGGAGGCTTATTGCGCCTATGATAACGATGAGAGCAATGCACTTATGGATGTAGAGGTTCAGGCATCCCCGACAGCAGACAGTACGATAGTAACAGTTGATTCAACATTATATACGATAGATGAAGACTAAATTATTAATATTTCTGATGATGTTTCCGGCACTGGCTTTCAGTCAGATTACTCAGGTGAATGTCGGAACAACCGCAAATGATGGCACTGGGCAGACGCTTAGAAGTGCCTTCCAGACCGTAAATGCCAACATGGAAATCATCTCTGATTCACTGAAACAGTTAAGAGATACCACAACTTATGCCGAAGCTTTAGATGACAATGCGAATTACATCCAGGCAATGATTGACGCCTCACTCGCTTCTTATGGTGGTGGTAGCGGTACGTCAGGACAGTATTCCTATCTATCCGGGATAACGGGAGTGACAGCAGGGTTTCCAGGCGCAGGAGATAGCTTGGTCATCCATACTAACTTTATTGGGCGTTATCCTATTGTCTTTCGGGAGGGGAATTTTCAACAGCGTCATGAAAATAATCTAAGTTACGATGGTTACAGGTTTAATACCACAACAGGGACACTTACTTTCCGGCCTCCTTTTGCGGCTGGTGAGCAATTGGAGATATGGAGTACCAATACAATCTTGTATCAACAACTCACTCCCGAAGGGGGCGAGGGTGGTGGGGGTGAACCACCGGAAAATGTATTACTGGATAATCTAAGAGCATACTGGTCTTTTGATGAAGTATCCGGAACTACAGTCAGTGATAAGACAGGTACATATCCCGGTGTAAGCAATGGCAGCACGGAGCCTTATGGTATGAATGGCTATACAAGGAGTTATACGAGGTCTCATTCTCATTATTCGTATTTCGGAGCAACTGTTGGCGATATGGGTACCGATGATTTCTCATTATCATTGTGGTATTATAAACCTGAACTGATAGAAGGACATCTGGGCATACTCGGAAATTGGGGAAGCGTACCTTATTGGTATCTGACTCTTGATGAAAGTAGTAATAATGTTAATTTCCAGTTCAACCCAAGTAGTCCGGTAAATACTTATGCTAATTCAGCCCCGGCAGCGTCAACATGGATACACGTAGTTGTAACTGTTGACAGGTCAGGAGATGTGACAATGTATATTAACGGCACGGCACAGACCGATGTTGATGATATTTCCGCTTCATCTGCTGTGGCGATGGATAATAATGCCACGTTCTCAGTTGGCAGAATCGGTAATCATATTGACGGGTATTACTTTCATGGATACATAGATGATGTGGCTCTATTCAGGGGCTTAGTACTCACGCAGGAGCAGGTAACATATCTCTATAATTCGGGTATTGGTAAATTTTATCCTTTTAACTAAATGAGAAAACTACTCTTTATACTGCTTTTTATTCCAACAATACTATGTGGTCAACGGATATACTATATTGATCCCGGTGGTAGTGACAGTTATGGTGATGGTTCTGCTGTCAGTCCCTGGAGGTCGCTCAAGAAAGCATCCCAGGAGGTTACTTTACCTAATTCTATTATTTACGTTAACCCTGGTACATATAATGAGAATGACATAATTAATATTTCAGTGGGGGTGAGCATTCAGGGATTGTCACAGGAGCAAGTAAGAGTTGAATCAACATACGGTGGATCAGGGCAGCCTTTGCTAAAGCTTGAGACATGGAATGGATGGACGGGTACTTATGGTAATCAGTCAATATCCGGGATCACATTCGATGGTAATATGATAACCTATGCTGCTATATATATCAATCACCGCAGCAATGTAAAAATCTACGATTGCACAATTAGAGATTTCGCCAACCGGGGCGTCCAGTTCAGTGGCCAACCATCAAACTTATGGACGGAGGACAATCCTTATAATGACTATGGTCCTGGTGATACAGACTATCCTTATATGCCTTCATACTGGTGTACGGGAAATGAGTTTTACGACAACACGGTAATCAACTGTGCCATGCATAGCACATGGGGACAGGGCGCACTACGTATCGGAGGGCAAGATGGATTTAAGTGTTATAACAACTATTTCTCTCAGACAGGAAGGTCATACGGCACAAATGGCTACCTGATAAAATTTGGAGACAAGGGATTTAATAAGAATTGCAAGATCTACAATAATGAGCTTATTTCTGCACCTATTGGCGATAACCCCTATGGCTTTGCTATTGAATGGTGGTGGGATCTTGGAGGCACGGATATTTACAATAATACCATGTGCGGGGCAATGGATTTCGTCAACATGGTTGACCATGTAGGCGCAGGGTACTCGATTAATTTTTATAACAACTATATAGGATGGCCCACGCTGCCTTCCACACAAGAGAGAGGGATACTCCTTGAGGGCAAGTGCGAGTATATGAATATTTACCAAAACAAGATCGAAAGGGTTGCAAGGGCATTCTATATCCCACGTCAGAATTACACCGGCTCGGACAGGTTGTATCATATTAACATCTATTCTAACCTAATGGTTGAGCTTGGTCAGACAACGGAGAATAACCGGACCTGGGGGTTTTATTACTCAGACTGGCGTGATGAGGGTGAGACTCAATACCTGTTAATTCAGAATAATGTCATCCATGCCAGCCCTTATAGTGGACGTATTACTCAGTGGGGTATTCAGATGCCTCATGTTAATGAAATGTCTTATATCTACATTGAGAATAACATTATAATGAACTGGAATACGGCAGCCGTTTATGGTTATATTGAGAGGGATAAGGCAGATCATATCTACATACGAAATAATCTTATCTATGGTAGTGGATCATCGAACGATCCTGTATATACTTCTGCTTATTCCAGTTCGCTTACTAACTATACATATAGCGGTACTGTTAAAGCTGATCCCCTTTTTGAGTCAGACTACCGGCTTGGTGATGGTTCTCCGGCTATAGCGGCAGGGAGATATGTAGGATGGCCGGTGGATTATTACGGCTACCAATGGCTCAATCCACCGAGTATAGGAGCCTGTGAGTATATGAGTGAGATTCCAGAAGATCCCGACCCTCCTGACCCTCCGGGGCCGGAAGTACCGGATGTTAATGCGGGTAAGATAGTCATGCACCTCGGAAAAATAGTTATGCACTTAGGAAAAATTGTTAAGAGATGATTTATATGAAAAAGATTCTTGTATTTATATTATTTATCCCTGCTTTACTGAACGCTCAGACGCACAATGTAAGGAGTGTGGTTGATGGGAATAACATTATTTTTTACCGTGGGCAGACGGAGTTGAACCCTAATGCTGCGGGTGAGTTCAACGTCTTAAATTACGGTGCTGTGGTAGGGGATGATCTCTGTGATGCTTCTGCTATTCAGGCTGCCGTAGATTTGGCTTCGTCCTATGACTGGGGGATAGTAAAGATACCATCCGGCGCATACGATATAGCCGATAGTATCACGCTTAAATCCGGGGTAGTGATAGATATTGACCCTAATGCTTTCTTTACTATTGAGGCTGACTATGCCGGGCCAGTATTTACTACCTATGGCGCAAGGGTTCAGGACGCATGGGTTAAAGGTGGTTATTTTTACGGTACAACAAAGACTTGGAATTTTGTCAACATATATGGTAATGATTCTTACGAGACAGTAATAAATCATTTTGTTGACAATAAGATATATAACGCTAAAGATGTAATCAATGTTGATATAAAAGGCACTACCGGATGGGTTAACGCCAATGAGTTTAGAAATATGGCAATATGGAATCCAGTCAGCTTCCTGAAGGTAAGGGATGCCGAAGCCGGAAGCCTTGGTTTTGACGGCAACCATTTTCATAATATCATCATCCAGACGCATGCAGATACTAAGCATGTAATTGATTCCTTGCCGGGAGACAATAATATTTTCACTAATATCTATATGTGGGACTTAGATCCCGGCCAGATGTGCATATCCTTTACATCTTACGCAAGTGGCAATTTCTTTACTGGCTCATTCACTTCCACTCCTGACGATTATATCGAATATAACGATGCAAGTAAGAATAAGATAATCAACAGGGGGCAGGAGATGCCGTATGTTGCACATCTTACTTATGTCAGCGCAAGCAGTGGACTGACATCAGGCTATCAGGGTGATGTTGTCTATTTTGATGATGATTCAAATATAGATATAACTGCTGATCCGCAGATAGCATCAGGGCCATTCAACGGATACATAATGACTATTGTGTGTGTTGCAGCTTCAAACACTTTGACACTTGATGATGGTACAGGGCTTAACCTTTCTGCTCAATGGGTAGGGGCGACGGGTGATGCCATTACTTTAATGTGGGTTGATCCACTAAGCGTATGGGTTGAACTTTCAAGATCGAATAACTGATGAAAATGAAACTAACAATACTTTTACTGGCAACCTTTGGCGTTGCACTATGTCAGGAGGATAAAATCTTCAAGGAGCAGATAACGGTAGAGAAAGGCATCAAGTACGGTGACGGGACAATACAATTAACAGCTCCGGCTAATCAAAGTCTTACCTGGGAGAGCATCTTAAACAAGCCTTCTTTCTTCAGCGGGGATTATAATGATTTGACAAATAAACCCCCTACTGTCAGTTTGCAGGATGTTTTGACTGAGATGGGTGCTGTGCTTGTGTTGAAGCGTACAACGTCAGAGATAGCTTCTATGGAAGCCGAGGAGGGTTGTATTGTCTTTGATACTGAACTGAAGGTATGGAAAGGATACAGGAACGGATTATGGACAACTTTGATAACAGGACAATGATATGGGATGGATAGGACTGGGAAACGGAATAATGTGGAGAACGGGGGGCGGTACTTCGGGGAGTACATACTGGACTTCACAATATTATGGTGTTGAGATTGATGAGTCTAATTCATCACCCGATCTGACAAGGATA
>JBAZDV010000072.1:0-5710 GCA_041654195.1 Candidatus Methanomethylophilaceae archaeon
CGCGCAATCGTAATCATTGATCGTAAGGGATTTTGTGGTAATAGGACTGACCTCCATGTATACCATGTCTCTTGCATCTGCGCCTTTGTCAGTTAGTATGACGCCGTTCTTATCGATGGATATGAATTCCTGTTCTGACAATATATCAAGAACGGTCCTTGTGCTCCCTTCACCAATATTGAGAGTGATCGAGAGTTTCTTCCTTCCAAGTGGTCTAGATTCATCTAAAGACATCAGTGCTTTCCATAGGTGATAATCGGTAAATTTTGGAATTGGCCCTCCAAGTCTCGGATGGTGGGAAGACAGCATGAGGAAGCAATAGCACTGTTAACTTATTATGATTTGTCGGTGTTTTAGCCAGGTATCAAATAGACGTTATTCGGCATACTATATTAACAGAACTTATTAACAATGCTTATTTTCAATGTTATTTTATAACCACATGTGATAGCAGGCACATGGCCCGTAACGCAGTCGACATGCTCAAAATAGAGAATGTATCGAAGAAGTTTGAAGGAAGGACTGTACTAAATAACATCACTGCTACACTGTCTACTGGAAAGATCTTAGGACTCATCGGAAAAAGTGCTGCGGGAAAAAGTGTCCTTATCCATATGATCAGAGGAACGGTTGAGTATGCACCTGACGAAGGAAGGGTGCTTTACCATGTGAATCGTTGTTCTAAATGCGGTAATTTGGATATTCCATTCGAAGGGGAGGGCTGTTCCAAATGTGGCGAAAAGACCGAGACGATATGGGTTGATTTTTGGGCATTGCCGGAACGTGACCCACTAAGACAGGAGCTGAAGGGGCGTATCTCCATTATGCTCCAAAGAACGTTTGCATTGTTCGGTGATGCTACGGTCATGGAAAATATATTTGAGGCAATAGGGAATGAAGTCTCAGAGAGGGAAAAGATAGACAGGACCATAGAACTCCTCGCCTTCGTCAATATGACGCACAGAACGACGCATATTGCTAGAGATCTCTCGGGGGGAGAGAAGCAAAGGGTGGTTCTGGCAAGGCAATTAGCCAAGAATCCGTTATTCTTCCTTGCAGATGAGCCTACAGGTACGTTGGACCCATACACTGCAGAGATAGTTCATGAAAGATTGGTAAAATATGTTCGTGATAACAATATCTGTATGATATTCGCATCACATTGGCCAGAGGCCATTAATAAGATGGCAGACGAGGCAATATGGTTGGATGCAGGAAATGTGATCGCACAGGACGATCCTAAAAAGGTTACATCCAAATTTATGGAAGATTACCATTTTGAAAAGCAGGCAATTACAGAACTTGGTGAGCCATTTATCGTTGTAGATAATGCAAAAAAACATTATTTCTCTGTTGTAAGAGGGGTTGTCAAAGCTGTTGATGGCGTATCATTTGACATCAAAGAGAATGAGGTGTTTGCGCTTGTAGGTCTTTCCGGTGCGGGAAAGACGACAACGTCACGTATGATTGCCGGAATGACACCTGCGACATCAGGTACCGTGAAGGTAAAAATAGGAGAAGACTGGATCGATATGTCTGAGTCTGGATTTATGGGTAAGGGAAGGGCAACACCCTACATCGGGTTCCTTCATCAAGAATATACGCTTTATCCTTTCGACACAGTTCTTAGAAATCTCACTGCATGCATAGGGATGAAGATGCCTGCAGAACTTGCCAGAGTTAAGGCAATTCAGGTTCTTTTGAGTGTAGGATTTTCCAATGAAGATGTAGAGAAGATACTGTTCTCATATCCAGATTCACTTTCGGTAGGGGAGTGTCAGAGGATTGCATTTGCGCAGGTCCTGATCAAGGAACCACGTATCGTAATCCTTGACGAGCCAACAGGAACGATGGATCCGATCACGAAAGTTACGGTTGCAAAAGCGGTCTTAAAAGCAAGGAAAGATCTCGGAGAAACGTTCATAGTTGTGAGTCACGATATGGATTTCATCATTAATTGTTGTGATCGTGCAGTGTTAATGGAAGGCGGAAAGATTGTGACCATTGGAAAACCAGAGGATATCGTTTCTAATTTTGACAAGATAGAGAAAAAACATTCCAATGAAAACGGTGAATAGACGTGAAGCAAAGGATCGGAAGACATTTGAGTTTTGTTGAGTGCCGTGAATCCATGGGAATGGGCATGGGCGGCGGGCTTGCTCAGAGGGCGACAATATCCGATAGTGGAAGGGACGTTGTGGCAATAGCAATGGGTCCAGGAAAGAGACATATTACCAAGCCAGTATGTGAGATCACATATGCACTCAGGGAAGAAGGCATTGATACCTCGGTTCTTGTCGTAAATGCAGGCGGAGGTGTCCCAGCAGATGCGGTAGATGTTTCGCATGCGCAATGTTTTGGTCTTGATCCGTTAGAAGTTGAGAGAATTCAACAGTTCAAGGTAGCATTGATTCATCTTGGAAATGTTCGTAATCACATAATTTGGAAGGCAAGGTTGATTCTCAGAAACGTGAACATCCCTGCAGTCATAGTTTCGCAATGTCCGGTCGATTTTGAGGATTTTGCAGCCATTGGTGTAAAGACAAGGGTCGTAATGCCACAAGATAAGAATATCAATACCAAAGGTAGCATAGAAGAGATCGTCAACGGTGTTATCAGAGGTGTGTCTTGTCCGCAGGATAAACTGGATGAAATCGTCTCAAAGGTATTGAAAACACTTCCGGATTCAGCAGAAAGAGGTGGACAGCAGTGAAGGTTATAGTGAATGGTAAGGAAAAAATACTCAAGGCGAGTGCGACCTTGAAGGATGCCATTCAGGGTGAGCATTATGTCAAGGATACATTGATGTCCGTTCATTTGTCAACTGAGAAATTGATCAAAGAAACTGATGATTTTGAGATTGTAACATCATTGGGATCAATAGTCATACATTTGGATGATTCAGAGGATGCTAGGATATGGAAGGCCTCCATCAAGGATATTGAAGGGATGACGGCCAGATGGGCGACGCACAATATTGTCGCATTTGGTTCGTTTGCAACGAAGATTTCCGTCAACAGGGAAAGCAGGATGTACAAACGTTATGATTGTTTCTTTTCCTTGGGTGGCTTCGATAACAATACCACATACATCATGGTTGTCAAAGACGATCACAGATGGTCATACGGTGCAGGTACTGGACGTATTGGTCGTATCACAAAAGGAAGGCACATTATTGATGTATTCAAGGAAGGGGACCGCATAATAGGTATTATGCCAGTGGTATCGGAAGTAAATACTGATAACGTTATCGTAACATCTGACCTCAGTTACAAATTGGAAGAAAATTATAGAGTGGATACTCATGTACTGATCGAATTAAATGATCAGGCACCAGAATCTGCTGAGCACGTTCTTATTCTAGCAAATAAGGGCCATATGAACATCTCAGATGCCACAGGCAGTTATGCTGCATGTTCTGATGATAAGGATGTTGTGATCCCGGAAGAACCGCATGCTGTCAGGAACAGAGGATCTGTAACTGTCAGGTACACAGGGGAAGGATTAGGGCGTGTGTTCTTCTACAAGGATAGGAGACAGATGATCGTTTCTCATAACGATGTAGGGCGTATCATCAATGGGATGGCAATAGCATCGGCTGCAAAGGACGGTGATAATTTAAGTATCCTCACATCGCCTTCTCGACTGCTGTCTGTTGGAATGACCCAGAAGGAAGGGGGGGCGTTCCTTGAATTCGCGGGTGTGAAACAAAAAAGGACAGGTGACACATCTGACGATGCAATAATTGCAGAACAGACGCCTGAGCTTACGGTCATAGCTCTGAAAGAGAAAGAGGTGAGGACGTTCGGTGTTCCTAAAGAGAGGATATTCAAGGTTGTATTGGACAGAAAGAAAGCACCGGAGACAGTGCACTATTTTGAAAAGGTCACGGGGCTCAGTCACAAATCGATCGGTTTCATGAAGGTCCATTTTACGTTTGAGGATCTGCCGATGGTGACATTCGAGGGTGACGATATCAGAGGACAGGTCCTTTATCCCCATAATCCGTTCAAAAAGTGTAAGCGCGGAGACCTGGGAGTTACCAATCAGGCAAGACCGTATCGTGGATTGATGGGGATCAGATTGACGGATAGTAAAGAGTACGGACCCACAGGAGAAGAAGGGTATGGAACAAACATCTTTGGAAAGTTCGATGATGATCTGGATAAGTTCATGAAGGATCTGAAGGAAGATGACATTGTGTATATTACGGAGAGACGATTATGAGCGAGGAAAGGGAGACAAGATTGCTGATGATCTCGCCGACATCCATGATCACACCCAATCAATTAGCCAGGACGATACAGTCAATGGGCAGAGAGGTCACTATCAAGGAGACCTGTTACGGGTGTCTTGTTGAAGGTCCAAGAAAAGAGGTACGTGAAATTCGTGATGAAATAAGAAAATTGGACAATAACGGAATTTTTTCTAAGATCAGAGCATATCCGTGCGGAGATCCAAGAAGGTGCCGTGCTCATCATGGTACAAGACCAGGATTTGCACAGTTGGAATCAGAGTGGAAGACGCTTACAATGATAAATGCAGGATTGAACGCCATAGATAAAGGTGAATCCGCTAAGGAACTTCCAGAGAAGAAACAACTTTCGATTGAAAAATTCAAAAAAATATGTGAGGTGAACTGATGAAAGTGTTTATCGACCCCCCAAATAGTTTGATACTGTTTGATATTGTAGAAAGATTCGGTCATGAACCGCTGAGTACAATGGCCGCCATCCAGGAGAGGATCGACAATATGGAGATAGATATGCCTCCGATGAATGTTACAGTCGATGATGTTGTCAAAGGCCTGAAATATGCGGGGATTGAGGTCCCTTCAGGCATAAGAGGAAGGCTGGCGGTATGGGGTCCTTTGATAGATTCTGCCGATGCAGCAATAATAATGGATGATGCACCTTTTGCATTCGGTTGTGTAGGGTGCGAACGCTCGAACATGATGGTAAAATATCTGATAAAAAGACGTAATATTCCGACACTTCATGTTGTTTATCCTGAGGATGAAGAAAGTGGAAAGCTGTTTGTCGCTAAGGCCAAAGAATTTTTGGAGGGACTTAAATGATCAAGATAGCGCAATTGTCATGCGGTACTGAATACAGCAGTGTTCAGTATGAGATAGAAAAAGCCGCACGCAGTGTCGGTGCCAAGGTTGTTTATCCCGATGTGTCTGCAGCAGACGTTAGTGAGGCTGTGGAGAGATTTGGATTCAATCCACGTTCTCCGCAGTTGAAATTAATGATTGCCAGAGCCGTTCAGCTGGCAGACGAAAAGTACGATGCAGATGCAGTATTCATCACAACATGCTTTAGATGTGCTGAGGCAGCATTGGTCAGGAACGAACTTAGGAGATACATACAGGAACATACAAAGCTTCCTGTGGTCACATATTCGTTCACAGAAAGACTGAAGGCCCCGCAGCTTCTTACGAGGATGGAAGCACTTGTTACCGTCGTAACAAGAAAAGAGCTTCTTGCAAGAGAGAGGCAAACGGGTCTGACCGTAGGTATAGATTCTGGTTCTTCGACTACAAAAGCGTTGATCATGAAGGACAACGTCATCATCGGAAAAGCATGGACGCCCACTGGGGATGTGGTCGTGACAGCACAGGCCGTTCTTGAAGAAGCGATGAAAGAAGCAGGTGTACAGTTCAAGGATATCGAAGCAATGGGTACCACCGGATATGGACGTTTCACTG
>JBAZDV010000073.1:0-5624 GCA_041654195.1 Candidatus Methanomethylophilaceae archaeon
CTAATATGTTATCGGTAGTGGACAGGGCGATGGTTAGTCCAGTGGCAGAGAGAGTAGGAACGCTGACAGATTTAATAGATTCTATCGCATTACAGAGACAAGAACTCCAGAGCAATATGGCTACACAACTCAAGCTTATGATTGATATGGGGAATTGGAATGGTTTAATAGAGACAGACCCGATACAGGCGCAGAATCTTTGGCGCAGTGCTGGGTTCGTCGGTTCGCCACAACCCATTACAGAAAAGGCTGGATTTAGTGCTCCGTATTACAATGAGGAGGGTCAGCTAGTCCAGACCGATGAAGAGACCGGACAGGTAAGAGTTATCGCGGATAGGCAATCGACCCCATCTTCATACAGAGAATGGGAGCTAGCAGGTCAGCCTGGCGATTATGCGACTTGGTTGCAGACGCGGAGTTCTGCCACTAAGCCACTAACGGGCACGCAAATAAATAACCTAGCATCTAAATATAATGTATCAGAATCAGAGGCGCTAGAGATAGCTGGTTATATTAGAAGCGGAGCGCTTTTAGATGGAGACACTCCAGAGGGGCAGGCAAAGATAGATGCTGTCAGGCAGGAAATGCAGAAGTCTGCTTCGTTGGAAGAGATATTGAAGCAGTTTACATCATTAAGCGGAATTGAATAATGGCAACAAAAGGTTGGTCTGTTATTAAAGAGCCAAGAGTTAGTAAGATAGAGAGCCCTATCCCGCAGGCGATAAGGAATGCTTTGCCGAGCCAGCAAGAGACTGCTAGCCAGCAGGGCAGGGGGTGGACTGCTATTCCCAGAGAAGTGGTTGAGGCGATGGATAATACTACCATCGACATTTTACCGAATGACGCTGGTGTACAGATAACAAGCCCGTTAGGTCAAAGAACTATTTATAAACAAGATTTTAACGAGAGTATGTCGGCGGCGTTTGACGACCTGATTAATGCTCGCGATATAGAAAAAGAGATAGAGCTTAAGGGATTAAGGAATACTGGACGAGAAACAATCCCTGTATATGGTGCCATTGAGATTCTAGGCAGAGGGCTGGCGGGGTCGATTCATTCTATCAGGGCAGGGAAAGAACTCGATAAACAGATGAGTGCGTATATAGAAACCTCGAACGCTATCGCCGACAGGTATAAAGAAGCTCGTGATTCTGGCGATACAGAGGGGGCAAAGAAACTATTAGAGTTATTAAAAGTATCTACGGATTATAACCCAGCTGGAATAGATTTCTTGCAGGGCGAGATTGACAGGACTCCTACTCCGACACAAGTAGGTGCTGCTGCTGCTGAATTATCGTTGCTCGCGACTTCTGGCCCCATTGGCAGGGCTTTTAAGAGCGCGGTAATGCCTCTTGGGGTTAGTGCTGTTAAAGGAACAACAGCCGCTATATTACTAAATACCGTTAAGAGATATGGTCTGTCAGCGATATCCTCTGGGACGAGTCTAGCACTCTGGTCTGCGACTGGAGCTGGCAAGATAGAAGATGCTAGCGTTGAAGATATTATAGATGCCGCAGAGGGAGGCGCCAAGACAGGAGTAGTGCTTGGGCCTGCGTTTATGGCTGCTGGAGACCTGCTAAAAGCTGGTATTAAGTGGGCGGGTCCACATATGAAACAATTTTACAAAGAGGCAGTGACTAGATTAGAGAAAGCGGCGGCTGGTAAAAAAGGGGCCATCATAAACCCAGTGGATAAAGCACTGGCGACAATAGAACAGGAACCTACTATAAGTCAGATTGCCGCCAAGACTACACTTAAGGGAATACACTTCCTAGAGAAAATGGAACAAAGATTTATCGATAGGTTCTCTCCGCTTGCCAGGGCAGAAAATAGGATAAGAGAATTAAAAGGAACTCCGCTAGCAGAAAAAGAAAAGATTTATCGTGATATCAGAATGATAGACCCATGGGCAGATGGAATAGCCGAGAAAAAGATTGTGTCTTTCATAGACAAGTTAGATGATTTTAGTCCAGATATTAAGCAGAAATCAAAAGCATGGCTAGTCACCCTCGATAAGATTGACAGGGTGAAGCTTGGACTGGAGGTACCTGGAAAGCAAACTTTACCACAGTTAAAGAACGAATTGGCTGAGCTTGGTAGGTATATTGGGATAGATGACATGAAACAAGTTTCGCAAGTCCGCAAGTTGGTTAAACAATATACCACAAAAGAGTTGTTAGAAGATGTAAGTGCTGGGCTATTAAGCAAGAAAGAGATGGAGACTATCCTAAAAGCTCATCCGCACTATATTCCGAATAGTGTTGTTATGGATAGAATGGAGAAGAACATTTCTGGAGTGGGAACTTCTATGGACGTTACCCAGACAAACCTAAAGAGAGCTACTGGGCATCTGCAAGAGATAAAAGACCCATATGAGGCGATGTTGTTAAGGACTCCTATCCACGAGAGGGTTAGACAGAAGAACATTTTAATGAATAACCTAGTTGATGCACAGGAGCAGTATGGTGCTATACCTGGTATGCGTAAATTGGTATCCGGAGAGAAACTCGGCGATAGTGAGGCCGTAATCAGTTTCTTTAAGGACGGCGTTAAGCAGTCCTGGGTTGTCCCCGATACTATTGGTGCGGCTATCAAATCTACCGATATTCCGATAAGCCCGAAATGGTGGAGTGCACTTACCGCCCCACAGAGAGCACTAAAGAAGGGTGCAACCGCATACAACCCAGCCTTTATTCTTGGGAATAAGTTTAGAGATGAGCATGCGGCGGCTTTAACTGCTTCGTCTTTTATCGATGATGCTGCTAAAAAGTATGGTTTAAACCCAACTAACGCAAAGTCCTATAGTTATAAAGAACTCACGAATATTTACCAGAAAGGGGGGTTCGGTGCTAGCATTTTCCAGGAGGGCGATGATGCGATGATTCAGGCTTTACAGCGCGGTAAACTTTCTACAACTTTTGAATATAATAATATCAAATCGCTGAATCCGCTTGATGCTATAAAGAGAATGAATACATTCGCAGAGCAGTCAACCAGAAAAGAAGTCCTAGCTAAGGCACTCAAGGCTGGCTTAAGCGAGAAAGATGCCCTATTCGTTTCTCGCAATGCGACGCTAGATTTTGCTAAGATTGGAACTTGGATGCGCGTGCCGAACCAGGCAATACCTTTCTTAAATGCTAGGGTTCAAGGATTGGTTAATATCCCTAAGGCATTTATGTCGTCACCCGAGAGATTCTCTGAGGCAGTTATGAACACCGCCGTCCTCCCGACCATGCTATTACATCAACATAACCGCAGATATGAAAGCTACAAGTATTTATCGCAGGGCATCAAGGATTCTAATTGGATTATAATGACGGGAGAAATCCCCGCCACCAATCCGTATAACGGAGATGAAATTTTAGTCCCACAATTTATCACAATAAAACGCGGAGAAGGTCAATCTCTAGTCTCAGCACCAATTCGACACTGGCTAGAGAAAGAAGATGGTATAGATAGTCGCAAGGTTAGCCAGATGTTGGCAGATTCATTTGGCTCAGTCTCTCCAGTAGATTTCGGAACGTATAGCCGGCAGAACCTATGGGGCTCTGTAATATCTCAATTCGGTCCACTGGCGTCTATGGCGGCTGGCGGGTTCTCTAACAAGCACCCATATTTCGGAACGGATATAGTGCCATCATATCGCAAAGAGGGAACGACTGGTGCTGAACTACATAAGGAATTACAATTTGCACCTAAGACCCCAGAGATTCTTAAGCAGGCTATTCCGAAAGAGTTCTATCGTAGCGGGTTTGCCGAGACGTTTAATATCTCGCCAGCGACAGTAGATTTCTATGTTAGTGTTTTTGGGGGTATGCCGCAAGACGTTTTAAGGGGGTTAGATATTGCCTATGGAGTTGTAAGAGACGGAAAGATGGGCGGGCTTAATGTCACAGACACTACTTGGGAAACGTTAACAGAGATACCTGTTATCAGGGGGTTCTTAAAGCAATCGCTTAGCAATGTAACTGACGCAGACCGCAGACTCGTTTCCGATGTCACGAGAGAGGTTGGTTCCGATGACCAGATTGTCAAAGATAGGGCGAACGAAATTGTGTCTACTCTCAGAACTCTCAAAACAAAAACAGAGAAACAAAACTACTGGAATCTGCTTGGAGATGAACTTACGCCAGCGCTTATGCTACAGATAGTCCGTCGCTCTGATATAAATTCTATCGTAGATGGCTTGAGCAAATTCACAGACAAGAGAGTCTCTGCTATAATTATCAATCAGAAAGTAGAACAGATGAAAGGTCGTGGAGAGCCAGCATCGGCAATCCAAGAATACTTAGGCGAGCTGTTAGAATCAGGAGTCCTAACTAAGCCTGTATTAGAAGAAATGATTAAATATCTGCAAGAATGACACCAGAAGAAAGATTGACAAAATTAGAAACACAGGTCGAGCACATCGACGAAATGGTGAAGGATATTCAAAAGAATGTCACCAACCATATACCGCACTCGATAGAGGATATACGTCAAGACCTACAAGATTTTAAACTACAGCAATCAAAGTTATTTGTAGCTATTCTAACATCATTGCTATTGACTTTAGCTGGAGTTATTATTAGTATTCTCATATAATAAAAGCCCGATATCCGTCGGGCTAGCGGTAAGATTTTTATCCTAGATTCTGAGTCGGCAGTATCCTAGGAAGCTATCTGTCAACTCATTAACTTCATACAAACACAGATATTAAATTTTGTCAAGGAGGTAATTAAACAAAACTTTATAATGATTAAATCTTTATTGAAATTAGCGAAAGTATTATCACCGTCGCTTCGTTATAAAAAAAATGTCGTCGGAGTTGGTCTTGGCAAGAAGAACCGAGGCGAGGAAGATGCTCTGATCGTGTTTGTGACCAAAAAAGAACCGATGGAGTATTTGAGCCGAGAAGATATGGTGCCGAAGAAAGTGCTGGGGGTGAAGACTGATGTTGAAGAATGCGGTCAGATAGAGTTATTAGAGGGTAAACCAAGTATTGCTGAGCATCGTTATCGTCACCGCCCCGTTCAGGGCGGGATTAGCGGCATTTGGCATAAATCGACGGCTTGCACGATTGGGGCGGTGGTTGAAAAAAACGGACAAAGATGCGGTTTATCAAACCAACATTGCTTTAATCCCGTCAATAAGGGAGCACAGCTGGGGCAAGATATTCTTCAACCCAGTCCAGCGGATGGCGGACAACACAATCAAGATACCATTGGGGTCTCTATTGCGTCGTCGCAAATTAAATATGGTCGTGATAATGAAACGGATGCGGCTTTATGTGCATTAGAAGTGCCATCCGAGCCGACGATTTTAGGCATTGGCTCAATTGATCCGCGCCCTGTTGATCCGAAGGTTGGCGATAGTGTGGTTAAGTCAGGACGGACGACTGGGGTGACGACGGGTCAGGTTATTGCGACTGATGTTGATGCTTTGGTTTGGACTAATTTACCAGACGGAAGTCGGGTTGTGTCCTGCTGGAAGAATCAAGTATTCTTTGACAACCCAAGTTATTCTTTTGTTAATGGTGGTGATTCTGGTTCAGTTTGTTTGAGAGGCAATAGACCGCACAGTCTAATTTTTGCCGCCTCAGATAAGGTTGCCATCGCTACTCCTATTAAACGAGTAATGAATGA
>JBAZDV010000074.1:0-5621 GCA_041654195.1 Candidatus Methanomethylophilaceae archaeon
AGATGTTGTGTGATTCTGCCGTCAGAAAGATAGATCCAAACACTGGATTTAGTTTGTTAACGCTGTTATAATCGTTTAACGTCGTTATGGGGTATATTTCAGGTAAGATCTCAACGTTATGCAACATTGTTTCATAAATTGAAAAAAATAGCTTAAATGTTTCAAAGTATCATGACTTAACAGTACTAAATGAAACAATGTTGCATTTTTTTGCTAAGAATGTATATATACATACGGGAGTCATTACGACCTGGGATTACTATGGGTTATGAAGAATTATTCCCTACAAACGATCTCAATGGCTGGCATGCGAATGCGGCTAAGAGATTCGCAAGCCCCTTCGTGGACAACTATCATGACAGAGTCGATGTGGATCCAATCATCCTTTCGAACGCTGCTGTGAACTGTGGTTTCACGATCAGGGACTTCTACGAGAAACCAGAACTAGGTATTCATTGCGTTGGATACATATCAGAGCTGTTTGACCTTTTGCCTGTGACGCACTGGTTCTTCTCACTTCCGTGGGTAAGAGAACTCGGTGTGACATTGGAGTACAAGGACACATTGCCACCAGTTTCGACCGGACCGATCATCAGTGACCCTGAAGACGTTCTGAAGCTGAAACCGATCGGAAAAGAAGACCTTCTAAAAGGCCCCACGACAAAATTGTTCTACGGATTGTACGACTACGTACAGAAGAACCTGCCACACACACTCGTTCCGATTTCATACGGATTCGACCTGGGCGGTGCCGGATCGGAGTTAGTCGGTGTCGAGAACTTCATCATGTGGACCTTCACAGAGCCTGAGCTTGCACACAAACTGGTCGATACCTGCGTAGAGACCTCGATCAATGGTGCAGACGTTCTTTCCGACAAATACGGAATGGCAATGTTGATCGTCGGTTCCGTCCTTGCTAACAACGATATTTTCGCTGATGAGCAGGTAGAGGAGTTCTCTGCAAAGAAAATGGGATACTATGTCGACCAGTGCTTCAGAAAAGGTGCCGGACCTCAGGTATTCTACCACCTGTGCGGTAACCACGAGACCGACTACAAGGTTTTCAAGAAGAACCTTTTGTGGTCTCCGTTCAACGTTCTGCATATTGGATACCAGGGACAGAAAGAATTCCCGTCTGATTTGTTGAAACAGGAATTCCAGAATCTTACCACAATCATGGGATCAGTTGATACTAAATTGATGATCAACGCCAACCCCAAGAAAGTCTACGACCATGCAAAGGATTCAATCCTTAAGGGCCGTGACGCAAAGAAAGGTTACATCCTCGGTACAAGTTGTGAGACGCCTCCGTATACCATACCCGGAAACCTCCTTGCATTGACAAGGGCTGCCAGGGACTTTGGTACATACGGAACATGGTGAGGTGATAACATGGATTTCATTATATCTGATGCAGTTAAAGAAGTCATTGAGAAGAGAGGCCTGAAGGTCGACGATGTTAAGAAAGTCATTTCTGACGCAGGCGACGACAGGATCTACAACGGCTCCAAGTTCATTGCGAAGAAAGAAATCGGCGACATCACCGTCTATGCAGATTACTCCGTAAAAGGAGACAAAGTTACTGTTAACTCTGGATACTGCCACAAGATGAAGCTGCAAAGTATCGTTCTCGAAGGGGACGACACCGAGTGGAAGTACTGTAAGAACGGTGCGGTCGTCAAGAAAGGACACACAGACCTTTCGTACATAGGTGCTACCAGATCCGGACCTTCACTCGTTGAACCCGTATCAGGTCAGTCCTGGATAGAAGAGTATCTCGCAGCCGGTGCACTCACCGCAGCAGAGGGTCTCTTCCAGCAGAAGAGAGCATAAGCTCGATTTCTCGCAAAAAACTAAACTTTTTTCTTTTTCATATTTTTCTACTGGTTAGCTATAGTACAGCTTATTATTGAGAAATGTATTGTCAGTCCGATCTACATGTCCGAAAAAATTGGCGAGACCTTCGCATTGTGCCCAGAGTGCATGAAAACCATCAAGGCCGAGAAGATAGTCGAGAATGATGATGTTTACATTCTCAAGACCTGCCCGGAACACGGAACATGGAAGATCAAGATATGGTCTGGCGCGGAGCATTATCGATACCTGTATGAATTTGCAGCCGTTATGAAAACACCAGATAAATTTGCAGTACACGACGTTAAAGATTGTCCTCATGAGTGTGGTCTTTGTGATAAACATATGCAGCATTCTTGTTTGAATGTTGTAGAGGTAACCAATCATTGTAATCTGAATTGTCCTATTTGTTTTGCTACGGCGAATGGATGCGGTTATGATTTTCACCCTAATCTAGAAACTATTAAAGGTATGTTTCAGACGGTTGTTGATTATGTAAAGAGTCCAAGGTGTGTTCAGATCTCAGGGGGAGAACCTACAGTAAGGGACGATCTTCCGGAAATCGTGAAGATGGCCAAGGACATGGGTATTGAGCATATTGAAGTTAATACGAATGCAATTCGCATTGCTAAAGATATGGATTATCTTAAGGAATTGAAAGAGGCGGGCGTAGATGATTTTTATATGCAGTTTGACGGCACGAACGATGAGATATATCTGAAAACGAGAGGGAAAGCATTGTTTGCTGTCAAGGAACAGGCTATTAAGAACTGTTCTGAAATAGGTATCGGCATTACACTTGTTGTCACTGTTTCGCCAGACATAAATCTGTACCATGTGGGGGATATTATAAAATATGCTGCTTCAAAAGCCCCAACTGTAAAAGGGGTTCATTTCCAGCCAATATCATATTTTGGCAGATATCCAATAGATCCAAAAGATGAGAATCGCGTATTATTGCCTGATCTGGCACATGCAATAGAAATTCAAACAAAAGGAATGTTAAAAGTTGATAATTTTCTTCCAACATCTTGTTCAAATGTTCATTGTGATATGAAATCACTCTCTGTAGTTCTTCCGGATGGATCATTGTTTCCGCTTACTACGATGGCGCTCGGACCACCTACAAAGACCGATGATGTTGCTAATAAGACCAGAACAGAGGTTTCAAAATTCTGGCATTTCATTGAGGATACTATGGATGGTGATGTCGTTGAAAATAAAAATGACGATAAAACATGGAAGACATTTGTTAATAGAGCAAAGACACATTACCTTACTGTCTCCGCAATGGCATTCCAAGACGTCTGGACTGGCGAAGTGGAAAGGTGGGAACGCTGTTGTATTCATGTAGTTACGCTAGATGGAAAGCTAATACCATTTTGTCTGTTTAACACTACAGCAAAGGACGGAACAACATTATATCGTAAGAAAACGTTTTGTCAATAAACATTAAAAAGCACAGCATTTGCTGTGTCAAATGTAAAAACATAAAAGTTTATCTTCTGTAGTATCCGAAGGATTTATGATAGCCACTGACAATATTATTCATGTAATTGCCTAGGAATTTCTCTTTTTCCTTGGTGTTGACTACAAAACCGTTGAGTGGGAACTCTGCATCACAATGTACACATCTGACAAACTTACAGTTTTGGTTTGCCTGAGGGCACGCTCTGCAAGCAATAGCTCTGGATTGGAAGAGACTGAATTCTTTTCCGCATCTGGGGCACTTAAATCTATGTGTAGCTGAGAGCATTTGAGGTGTAACACCCGCTCTTGCCATTTCTGGTGTCAAAGTCATCTATAAGCCTCTCTAGTATTCTCCTTAATGCGGTTCGGGTATATACAATAAACGGGCATTATTATTGTTATCTGGATATGTTGGTCAACACGATGCGATAAGATAAAAATGCCCTATGTTATAACATGGGTCATGGGCGCATGGGAGTCAATGAAATTATTCATAATAAGGCGCAGATTGTTAGCTAATATGATCCCTGAGGATTGCAAGAATCCGCTCGAGGAATGGATGGCAATCAAGGCTCGTATAGTATTCAAAAAGAATCGTGAATTGAGAGAAGCAATTGGTAAGAAGACGTTAGGGAATGTTTCTCGTGAGGATTTTGATCAATATCAGCTGTTTAGATTCAGAGAGCAGATGAAATATGCTGAAGAAAACTCCCCATATTATCGGACCAAGTTCAAGGATGCAGGTGTTAGACCCGAGGATATACGTTCTTATGACGATCTAGAAAAAGTTCCATTTACTGAGGCAGCAGACTTAGCTGCTAATTCATCATATTTTTTCGCAGTTTCAAAAACAAAGATGATAAAAGAATTCACAACGACTGGAACAACAGGTCATAGGAAATCCATAGGATACACTGTGAATGATCTGGTATCAAAAATTGATATCGTTGCATCTGCACTCAAGGATATAGGGATGACAGAGAAGGATTCTTTACATGTGATGTTTCCGATGGTCACTGCATGGGACCCCAGTCTAATGATGGTTGGTGCTTGTAAAGTACTCGGGTACGGGTCTTCTGTTTGTTCTGAGGCAGATATTAATATTCAGATGAAGGCAATGAGAGATGCTAAAACGACATTCATAATAGGGCTTCCCTCTTTCATATATCGCGTAACGGCTCTTATGGGTGAGGATATAGACCTAAAAAGTCTCGGTATCAAGAAGGTCATTTCAACATCTGAACCATTGTCAGAGAGCATGAGGCATTCTCTTGAGAAATCCTGGGGATGCAAGGTTATTGATGTATGGGGAATGACAGAATTTGGATTAGCATGTGCAGTAGAATGTGATGAGCAAAACGGTCTTCATACAGATGAGGCCAATATGTTGTTTGAAGTTATAGATCCAGAGACAGGAAAGCATGTGCCAGCAGGTCAAAAGGGCGAGATTATAATTTCATCACTGAATGCAGAGGGGACTGTACTTCTAAGATATCAGACTCACGATATTGCAGCAATGTTGGATCCACCTTGCAAATGTGGTTCGCACTTCAACAGGAGATTGGTAAAGCCTAGTGGAAGAATGGATCTTCAGTTCAAGATTGGGATGGGGTACAAAGTATATCCTGTCTTGTTTGATGAAGCATTGTTCTCAGACCCCTCCGTTGTCGATTATCAAATGAAGATAACCAGGGAAGGGTACAAAGACGTCCTTACGTTCGAAATTGAATCTACTAATGAAAGCGATCTGATCAAACAGAAGATTGTTGATGCGATTAGCAATATATTGGAGGTAAAGAATGGTTTGGAAGATGATCTCGTTGATGTACCGAGAGTTAAATTTATTGATATCGGTTCGATGGAGTATATTGCAAAAGCGAAGAAGATCATTGATCTGAGAGAAAGCTTTGATAAAGAATGATCTCAGATGCCTTTGGCGGCCTTGATTACTGCTGTGATCAAAGATTTATCTGAGCATTGTTCAACGAAGGTTCCAGTAACAATGATATTGGCACCTGCTTTTCTTGCAGCCTCTGCTGCTTCAGGTGTTTTTATTCCTCCGCCAACGATCAATGGAACAGTGATTGTACTTCTTACAGCATCAATCATTCTCGGAGGTACGGGTGCATCAGCACCGCTTCCTGCTTCCAGGTATACAAAATTCATACCCAGATATTCGCAGGCTAATGCGTAGGCCATTGCACTTTTAAGATCCTCTCGTTTTATAGGGTTTGCTTTTCCGACTTCGGCAACCTTCATTCCTGGTTCGACAATGATGTATCCCATGGAAAGTGGTT
>JBAZDV010000075.1:0-5579 GCA_041654195.1 Candidatus Methanomethylophilaceae archaeon
TCAAGATTGAATTTGATTGCTGCAATTGCGACATAGTATGATAAAAAGTTGATTACAGTTGTTGCTAAAAATCCAGAAAGAAGGATTATAATCATTACAGTGGTAAATCCAAGATCATACGGGTGTAGTGCGAAAGCTGCTATGCCGATGAATGCGAAAGTGACAAGTGCCAGAATATAGATTATTTCAAAATTTTCAGATGCTTCTTTGGGTGGTGTTGATTGAGATTCCAAGGTACCAAGGTGAAGCATAGAGCTCAATCTGGATGTAAGCATTCCCGATAATGCATTACCTTCATTCAAGAATGCAGGCAGAAGTACCAAAAGTACTGCGTATTGGATCATTTGTTCTGTTTGTGTTTCTATGATCATTCCAGCCCCTATTTCCAGAAAGAGGCACGCAATGAGAACAGGGGTCGATTGAATCACGATTCTTTTTGCTTCATCCTTCCTTCCTTTTCTCTTCGTTTTTCTAAGTAGAACGCTGATCATCACTATTGAAGTGAGAATTATAAGAAAGATGCAAAGAATGTAGATCAACATTTGGTCAAAGCTCAGAACCATCCATGTTGCCAGGAAGATCATCGGTACTGTAACGATATCGCCTGCAGCCGCAATTAGTGGGGCAGTAATGTCATCAACATTCCAGTTTCGTTTAAAACCCTCATGTGCAATGATTATGTTGAACGCTACGACGACCAGTCCAGCTAAAAGACCGCCCATGAGTGAGATGAATATGAAACTGATGATATTGATGCCGCCGCCGAATATTAATTCGACCACAACCCATCCTACCAAGCCCATGGCGAACGAGATGGCCATTGTTAGGGCCATTGCAGATTCTATGTTCGATCTGAGCACTCCACCCTTTTTGAAAGACATTTGGAAAGTACCCATGTGCATTGAAGTTCCCAAACGGCTGCCCATAGCACCGAATATGTTTCCGCGCATTCCTATGGCAGAATAAATCAAGATCATCATCCCCGGGATAAGAAGAATGTAATCCTCCATTGTCGTAAGGAATATTCCGGCGAAAAGATCTGCTGTGGCCGCGATGATCAAGGCGAGGAGACCCATCACAAATACAGACCTATTACGAATGAAGAATCCGTTGGTTGTATTGACTGGTCTCACAATAATCACCTTATGACATCTTATATCACGCCCTTTAAGGCTCCCATACTATATATTGTGGTCGGGATTGTAATATTATTTGGAAGTTTGAGTTCAAACAACGACGTTTATAGATCTATAATATGAATATCCTGAGTTTCTTCCTATAGGATAAGTAATATCGCCAGTTGTTTCACAGAAATAATATTCTGTAGTCTCGGTGTCACTTGACAAGAAGTAGGCTGGCATATTGTTGGTGTTGACATACGAGTAATCTTCAAGTGCAACACCTGCAGCCATATGTCCTGTAAAGAGGAATAAACAAACATCATAATTCATGGCCTTACCAAGTGCAGCGTATAATATGGATGTATCTTCACAATCACCAGTATTATCATACAATGTTTCAACAGGAAATCTCCAGTATTCATAATTTCCATAGTATTCCTCATAGTCATATGGAATGCACTGGACAAAGGCCAGGAGGAAGTTTGCGCGTTCATTGGTGGTCATATTTTCGGATTTATCGATCAAGGCCACTGCTAATTTTTTTATTGTTTCATCTTCATATGTGACATAATTGAGATTATGTACAGATGTTCCCTGTCTCCTGTAGATCGGATCTTCTTTATATTTGACATAATCGGAGAACAGTATGGACAATGTGTACGAGTGATCAGTATTGTATGTCCATTTGAAAACGCGTTCCACAACACCATCGGCCAATACCGTAAATGTTCTAGTAAGTGGTGTTCCGTCTGATGTTGTACCAGATATAGAAATGCTGTACAATCCTGGTTCTGTAAAAGTGTATATGGGTGATGAGCCTTCGACCATATTTGCTGTCTCAGTAGAGTCATATGAATTGGTAATTGTCCATGTAGTGTCATTATTCATTACAATATTCCCATTGGTGAAGGTCATCGGAGTTCCGGTCTCCGTGTAGTATGTGGCTATTTCATCGTTGCAAGCAGTGATGATGGTATTGCTTCCAAGTGGGTCTGTTGTGTAATTAAGGTCAGTCGAGAGTAAAGTTCCGGTGTTGTCGTACCACCCTTTAAACGATGTGCCAGTAGACACCGTTGCCTTGAGAATAACTCTGGAGCCAGGTTCATATGAACCGTCACCGTCGACAGTAATTCCATCTTCGGTTATAATGGACAATGTAAAATAATCGACTGGTGTAAAAGATATCAGTGAGATGAATTTGTACTCCAGATTTATGCTAGACTCAGATTCAGAACTTTCGTATGTGATGAGGTAAGGGATCCAGTCGTCACCAATGTATTGTTTCTCTCCTTCGCATTCATATACACTACATTCTTTTTCTCCGGCAATTGTAGTGATTATCTCAGTTCCTAGGTATGTCCATACCTTATCATTCTCATTAGTCCAATAAGTATCGTTATTGTCAATAGTGGTAGAACTTGCGGTATTTTTGGAAGGTTCTGTCCATCCATATGTTAGCGATCTATTGTATGTCATCAGGTATTTGTCGTCTGATTCCCAGATGTATCTATATTCAACACTTCCGTTCATGTAGTACGTTAGGGAAAAAGGACCGCTAGATGTGATTTCGGTACCTGTAATGCTGAGTATGAAACCTTTTCCTACAAGACTGCACCATTTGGCATAGATCGTTAAGTTATCAGAATAATTTGCGGGAAGTTCAGTGATCTCGGTACCTTCATCAAATGTTGGGGTTGTATACCATCCTTCGAAGAGGTACATATCACTGTAAGGATCATTCAGGGTGAATGTCTTTGACACATCTACATAGGACGTTGGATTTTTAGAAGAATTTTCGCCAGTACCTAACACGTATGTAATATTGGCTGGGCTGGAGTTGTCATTATCGTCTAGATAATAAATCGCACATGCTGCCCCAACTATGATTGTTGTCGTAATTATGGCGATTAAAACACTCGATTTCATTCAAATTCCACATTATTTGCTATATTCAGGAATTTTGTTTTTGTTATATTAACGTGTTCGTGGTTCTTGTGATTGTATGAGATGTTTATTGGATAATCATTTCATAAGTTGTTTAATATACCAGCATTTCAATTGAGTGTTGTTGGAAGATGTTGCAGGTGACCGATTTGTCGATCAACTCAGATGATCCGGAATGCAGTAAAGATCTGCGGACCGAAATTTTTGGAAGGTGTATTCAATGAATGACACCGAGGAGCGCATGAGTTTAGACCGCATTAACATGACCGTTCAGGAATTGTTGACAGAGATGAAGGACAAATCCGAGGTTATCGTAGACCTCGCGTATGCGTCTCTGATGTATAACAGCCTGGATATGGCAGAAAAGGTCGGCGGACTAGAGGATGAGATGGAAGACCTGAAGTACGCGATACGCATAAAAGTTCTTCTCGCGGCAAGGACAATGGAAGACGCGAAGCAATTTTCAGGGATTCTTCAGGTAGCATCTGCGGCAGATAGAATTTCACACGCAGCCGGTGAAATAGTAAAATTATTGGATATTCCGTTAGAAAACAGACCATTCATTACCAATATCATCAATGAATCTGATGAGAAGATACGTATGACCAAAATATTGCCAAAATCAGATATGGCCGGTAATACTATCGATCATTTGGCGGTCGAGGCCTGCACAGGTACAAAGATCATTGCACTAAAGAATCGTCAGGGGTGGGTCTATGATCCTGATGAGTCCATTAAATTGCGTGCCGGCGATGACATCATTGTTCGCGGTTCTGAGGATGGTTTTAATCGTCTGATCAAATTTGCATCAGGACAGATGGCATGGGTGTTCCCTGAAGAATATGAGGAAGACGAAGAATACGAGGAGGACGAAGAATGAACCGTGTGGAATCAATGCTTTTGGAATTAAAGGATACCTCCGAGTTCATGGTAGACCTTGCATACTCATCACTCCTATACAACAATAGCGAAATTGCAGAAGAGGTCGTTTTTCTTGAGACCAAAATGGACGAACTCAGTTCAAAAATTCAGGAATTTATCGTTAACATTGGAAAAGAACAGCCGGAAGAGATTGCTAAACTCTTTGTCATTTTAAGATTGCAAATGGCAGTAGAAGATATTGCCAATGCAGCGGCGTCGATCGCGGATGTTGTGTTGAGGGGATTGGGGGATCACCCCGTCATCCAGATGAGCATTCAGGAATCAGAGGTCACTATAGAGAAGGCGATCATTGCCGATAATTCTATATTAAGAGACAGGACGCTCGGTGAGCTAAGGCTCGGAAGTCATAGCGGAATGTATCTTATTGCGATAAAGCGTGGTAGTCAGTATATTTACGGTCCGGACAAAAATGAGATCCTGAGAGCAGGAGACGTCATGATCGCAAGAGGTCCTGAAGAGGGTGCAGATTTCTTTATGGGACTTGCAGATGGTTCCGAAAGAGAGATATGATTTTTTCAAGGAAATCATAAGGAAACAGATGATGGCCCATGCAGGAACTGGCCACAACTTGTAATTGTATTTGAGTTTTCGTAAATTTGAGATATTGAGACCGAAACGGGATTTGGATTCACAACGAGTATACTGCCATTTTAAGAAGTCCAATGGTGGCGGCAAATGGCGCAATATGTCATTTTACGTTACTCGGTCCTATATCGAATGAGATTCATCGGGTTGACATGGAATGACATGATAGCTGCTATGGAGATATTGCACTTCTAGATACAAGAGGTCTGAAAGAAAGACTTCAATCGCAGAAAATAGAACAAAAATCGAACTATCCAGAAGGGAAGGAGTAGCCCCATGCAGATTCGAACTGCAGTCGCAGGATCCAGAATCCCGCATGATTGACCACTACACTATGGGGCTATCGATCGGATTATTGCGCCCTGGTTTTAATAACTTTCGTAATGCTGTCTGGTGAAGTGTACATACTGATTGTCGATGAGTGAATAATTTAGAAAGGATATTTTTCTTTTTTTCGTTGGTTTATTTCATACGTCCAAAATGTATTATAATTGGAATCGATTGCTGTGTTTATTCGCGTGGACATTATGGTAAGAAAAAATTTACAAAGAATTGATACGAACGGTTTTCAATTATATCTGACAGAGGGGGGGATTGTTTTTGTTACTGACGATATCCGAATGTCAATACTAGAAGAACTCGCAGAAGCGGATAAGACGCTTGCAGAGCTTTCTCGTATTTTGAACGTTCCCCTTTCTACGTTGTTTTCTAATCTGAATAAGATGGTGAGTCAGAGCCTTATTGCTTCATGTCCATGTAGCGACGACAAGAGAAAAATCATGTATTCGCTGGTATCAATGAAATTGATTGAGTCCATTGATCCAGACAGCAATGTCAAAGAATCTCCATTTGATCTGCTTGATAAAGCAGTTTCCGATCCTGGCTGGTTCTACAGGAGCATAATGATGTTTATCAATTTCTCTTCATTTAAAATCGGCCTTAATATCGGACCTCTGATGGAGAGGGCAGGCAGGATACTTGCTAATG